>NZ_RAWN01000272.1:0-10069 GCF_003668895.1 Corallococcus sp. AB045 | reverse complement strand
GCGCCAGCCCCCGGTACGCCCGCGCCAGCTCGCGCAGCGTCACGTCCCCGTTGCCCAGCACGATGCCCACGCCGTAGTGCGACGCGCTCTCCTTGAGGCTCTGGAAGCCCGCCTCGCGCAGCACGCGCAGCACCTGCTCCGGCCCCAGCGCGTCCGCCACCCGCACGGCCGGGATGTTGTAGCTGGACGCCAGCGCCGCCCGCAGCCGCACCGGACCGTGCGCGCGCCGATCATAGTTCTTCGGCACATACGCGCCGCCCGGCGTCGCCAGGTGCACCTCCACGTCCGCGAGCACGCTCGACGGCGTGAAGCCCTTGCTCAGCGCCAGCCCGTACGCGAACGGCTTGAGCGCGGACCCCGGCTGCCGCAGCGAGCGCACGCCGTCGTTCTGCCCGCCCTTCTCTTCATCCAGGAAGTCCGAGGACCCTACGTACGCGAGCACCTCGCCCGAGGCATTGTCGATGACGATGGCCGCCGCCTCGCCCACGCGCCGGTGCGCCAGCCCCCGCAGCTCCTCCGTGATGGCCTTCTCCACCGCCACCTGGAGCGCAGGGTCGATGGTCGTCTCGATGCGCGACGCCCGATCCAACCCCAGCTCCGGCAGCCGCTGGAGCAGCGCCGTCGTCAGGTGCGGCACCTCGAACACGCGCTCCGGAGGCACCAGGTCCAGCGGCGTCTCCTCCGCCAGCCGCGCCTCCTCCTTCGTCAGGAAGCCCTCCTCCACCATGCGCGACAGCACGTCGCGCATCCCGGCCTTGGCCATCTCCGGCCGCCGGTATGGATCCCTCCGCGCGGGCGACCGGGCCATCCCCGCGAGCAGCGCCGCCTGCCCCGCCGACAGCCGCTCCGCGGGCCGCCCGAAGTACCGCCGCGCCGCCGCCTCCACGCCGAACGTGGAGTTCCCCAGCGGCACGCGGTCCAGGTACTCCAGCAGCACCTGCTCCTTGGACAGGTGCGCGGTCAGCCGCAGCGCCCACAGCGCCTCGCCGGCCTTGCCCCACCAGGAGCGCTCCCGGGGCACCAGCCTGCGCGCCAGCTGCTGCGGAATCGTGGACGCGCCGGACACGATGCGCCCGGCGGACACGTTGTCTCGCGCCGCCCGGGCCACCGCCACCACGTCCACGCCCGGATGCCACGTGAAGCGTTGATCCTCCGCGGCGATGAAGGCCTGCCGCACCTTCGGAGGAATGCGTCCCTCCGGAAGGCCCACACTGCGTCCGTCCTCGCGGGAGAGCACCTCGCGCAGGGCGTGGCCCGTGCGGTCGGTGAGCACCAGCGAGGACAACGCCTCGCGGGACAACAACGTCCCCGGCAGGGGCCACGCGATGAAGCCCGCGCAGCCCACCACCAGGAGCGCCGCCAGTACCGCCACGGCGCGCACCGTCCCGCGAAGCGTGAGGCGCTTCATCACTTCGAAGCGACCTCGTCCGGCAGCAGCACCGGGAAGCGTCCACCCTCGGAGCGGCCGAACACCTCCGGCGCGTACATCTCCTCCGCGTGCGCGGGCTTGAGCAGGAAGTCACCCGGCGTCGTGGCCCGGGCGACGAAGGTCGCCACGTGCACACCGGGGGGCAGCTCGTCGGCGAAGAACACCACGCGGTCATCCCGCATCTCCGTGTGGTTGAACGGCGACCAGAAGCGCGTCGCCCAGACGTTCTGGGGCTCGTCCGTCTCCGACAGGTCCTCCTCGCTCTCGTACTCGTAGCCATCGCCGGGGCCCTCCTCCTGGCCGGAGCCCGCGGGGCCCGGCAGCCGCGCCGTGCTGGCCAGCGACGTGTCCACCGGCTCCAGGCCCGCGGGCAGCGGCACGTCCACCGCCACGAAGTTGCGCCGCATGGGCGTGGCCACGCGCACGCGCACGCGCACCAGCTCGCCCGCGCGCGCCGCCTTCGCCTGGCCGCCGCCCGTGTACGGCTCGAACCAGCGCTGGACGATGATGCCCCGGTCCATGGGGTCCACCGGCAGCTGCGCCGGCGCGTAGCGCAGGAGCGCCCCGTAGTAGAGGTTGCCCGTGCCGTTCACCCCGAAGGTGAGCGGCTGCGCCTTGTCCGCCGGGCCCAGCTTCTCCACCGGCACCTGCACCGTCTTCACGCCCATGTCGCGGCCCTTGAAGTCGGCGGAGGCAATCACCTGCCCGCCCAGCTTCACCACCGCCTCGAAGGACGGCACGGCCGTCTCCTTGCGGCGCACCACCTCCGACAGCGCCATCAGCGTAAAGGCCGCCTCCTGCGTGTTGCGGAAGCGCCCGTCACCCTCGCGCGCGGACGCCAGGTAGCGGCCCATCTTCGACACGTAGGGGTGATCCGGCTGCACGTCCACCAGCGTCTGGAGCACCAGCGCCGTGGTGCGCGTGTCGGAGGACCAGAGCGGCGCGTACGTCTTGGGGTCCGTCTCCTGGAAGTGCACGCCCGCCGCGGACTCCTGGGCCTGGTTGAGCAGCTCCTGGAGCAGCTTCTGTCCCTGCGCGCGGTTGCCCTTCCCCACGAAGATGGCGTCCGTCAGCATCGCCTGCGCGAAGAGCGGCAGCTTCTGCCGCTGCTCGAACAGCTCGTTGTAGTACGACGGCCGCGGCGACCCCATGCGCGACAGCGTGTAGAGCGCGAACACCCGCGTCTCCAGCCCCGGCGCGTTGCAGCCATAGGCGCACTGCGTGCACACGCCCGCCGCCACCTTGTCCGCCAGGAACTTCCTCGCCTTGTCGAGCACGCCCGCGTTCACCGGGTAGCCCACCTCCTTCGCGCGCGCCAACGCCAGCGTCGCGTACGCGGACGCATACGGCGACGCGCAATCACTGGAGGCCCAGAAGCGGAAGCCGCCGTCGTGGTTCTGGAGCGCTTCAATCTTGCGCACCGTCGCCGTCACCACCGCGTCCGGATCCAGCGTGCCCTGCGTCTTCAGCGCGTCCTCGCTGAGGAAGCCGCGCACGAACGCCTGCTTCTGCTCTTCCGAGCCGCCGGTCCACGCCACGCCGAACTTGCCGGACAGCTCGCGCAGCGCGACGAACGGCACCAGCCGCGACGACATCTGCTCCAGGCACCCGTAGGGGTAGTCCACCAGCTGGTTCATCGACTCGTCGAACCCGCCCATCACGGTGGAGGACATCGTCAGCGAGAGGCCGCCCATGCCCGGACGCACGCCACCCGGCGGCTTGAGCCCTTCCACGCGCTCGTTGGTCGTGTCGCCGTAGACCGCCACCGCCTCCATGCCCACGGGCAGCTGCACGGGGATCTTCTGCTCCACCCCGTCCGTCTCACCGCCACCCGCGACGGCGAAGCGCAGCACCGCGGTGCCCGGCTGCTCGGCCACGAAGGTGAAGCGCACCTCGCGGGCCTTGCCGTCCAGCTGCACCGTCTTCTCCGAGGGCCCCTCCACGCGCACGCCCGTGAGCTGCGCGGTGACCTTGGCCTCCTTGATGGCCGGGTTGGTGGTGTGGATGACCACGCCCGCCTCCGCCTTGTCACCCACGCGCACCAACCGGGGCAGCGCCGGCAGCGCCAGCAGCGGCTTGGCCACCTGCACCTTGCTCTCGCCCACGCCGAAGCGGTCCGCGTCCGTCACGGCCACCGCCATGATGCGGAAGGTGGTCAGGTTGTCCGGCAGCGTGAACTCCACCTTCGCCTGGCCCTGGTCGTCCGTCTCCACCGACTGGAACACCGCCGTCGTCTTGAAGTTGGACCGGATGCCGGAGCCCGTCGTGTCGGAGCCGCCGGAGCCGCCCGGCCGCGAGCCCTTCTCGCCATACAGCTTGCGCAGCACCAGGTGGATGAGCGGCTCGCCGATGCGCACCGACAGGCCGCGCTCCTGGAACATCGCGTCCAGCGGATCCGGAGCCTTGTAGCCCGTCAGCCGCAGCACGCCCTCGTCCACGGCCCAGAGCGTGACCTCGGACTTCGTGCCCTTGCCCGTCGCGTCCTTCACCGCGACGTCCACCGTCACCTTGTCGCGCGGGCGCTTCTCCGGCGCGTCCGGCGTCAGCGCCACCGACAGGCGCTTGGCCTTCTTCTCCACCTTCAGCTGGGTGTAGCCCACGCGCACCGCGGGGCGGCCCGGGTCGTCACCGGACTCGATGCCCTTGGCCGCCTCCACACGGCCGCGCACCAGCACCACGCCGACGAAGACGTTGGGGATGGCGCCCTCGCCCAGCGGCACGTCCAGCGCGGTGGCGCTGCCCTTGAGCTTCACGCGGCGCACGCTGAGCACGCCCTCGCGCTCCACCGTGATGATGGCGTCCGCCTGCGGGTACGGGCTCTTCACCAGCACCTTCGCGGTGTCACCCACGTCGTACAGCTGCTTGTCCGCAACCAGGTCGATGCGATCCGTGTCGTTGCGCTGCCAGGACACCCAACCGGAGCCCGTGACGTAGAGCGAGTCGCGCGTCGTCGCCTTGCGGCCCTTCGCGTCCGTGGCCACCGCCTCCATCACGTACAGGCCGGGCTCGGCGGGGGTGAACTTGCACGGCTGCGGCGTCGCCGCGCTCTTCACATTGCACTTCGCAGCCTCCGTCTCCACCGGCTCCGTCACGGTGAACCACTGGCCGCCGTCGCCCTTCTTGCGGATGGACTTCCACTCGCGGCGCTTGATGTTCACGTCCACCGCGACGCCGTCCTGGCGCTTGCCCTCGGGCGTGACGGCGACCAGCTCCAGGCCCACCTCCTTGCCGGCCTCCGCGAAGCCTGTGGAGAGCGTGCGCAGGCCCGCGTAGACGTCCGCGGGGTGCACGATGATGAGGTTGCGGTTGGCCACGCGCTGACGGTTGACGTCCTCCACCTCCGCCTCCAGCGTGTACTCCCACGTCTTGCCGCCGGGCGCGTCCGCGTTGCCCACCGCCAGCGCCAGCTGGCCCTGCGCGTCCGTGCGGCCGTCACCGGAGCCGAACGATTCGCTGCTGTGCTCCGGCTGGTCGTCGTCCCACCACCAGGTGTTGACACCGAAGGTGAAGGCTTCATTGCCCGGAGGCGTGAAGAAGGAGCTCACGCGCTGCACGCTCCAGCGCACCTGCGCGTCGCCCATGGCGCCGCCGAACAGGTAGCGCGCGTCCACGCGGGCGGTGAGCGGCTCGCCGGCCGCGACGTCCTTCTTCGGCACCGCCACGTCCACGCGGAACTGCGGCGCGCGGTACTCCTCCACGCGGAAGGTGCCGCCGTAGCTCAGCGTCTCGCCGCCGACCTTCAGCTTCGCGGCCACGTCGTAGTAGCCGAGCGGCATGTCCTTGCCCAGCTTGAGGTCCGCGCGGAAGGTGCCGTACTTCGTGACGGTGGCCTCCGTCTGGAAGACCTTCTCGCCGCGCGAGCTGGTCACCGTCACCTGCGCCTTCGTGTTCGCGGGCGGAGACTTGAGGACTCCCAGGCGGCGGTAGCGCGCCACGCCCTTGAGCATCACGTCGTCACCGGGGCGGTAGATGCCGCGGTCGGCGAACACGAAGCCCAGGCTGTCCGCGACGCGGCCCTCCCACGCGCTCTGCAACGAGAACGCGCCGGGCGACATGCCGCCTTCCCACGTGGACAGCGTCACGCCGATGTCCGTGTCCTTCACCGCGGACACCATGGCCCAGGGCGTGTCCCAGGCGTTCTCGTTCTTGGGCTTGAGCAGCTCCGACAGGCCCGGCACCTTCGCCAGGCCGTTGGCGTCCGTCGTGCCCGTCCAGTGCTCCGTGCCCTGCTTGTCCCAGAGCGTGAGCTGCGCGTCCGGCACCGGGGCGCCCGTCGCCAGCGACGTCACCCACACCACGCCCGAAGCGGCGCCCAGCTTCGCGTGCACCGCCAGGTCCGTCACCTGCCCGATGACGCGGCGCGGGTACTTCTGCTTGAGCGACGGCGCATCGAGCCGCGCGAGGAACAGGCCCGTCTTCGCCCCGCTGAACGCCGGGCGCAGATCCAACGGCGTGGTGCGCTCCACGTTGCGCGCGGACTTCGTGTCCAACGTCGTCCGGTAGGGCTCCGAGGACGGCCACTCGCTGGTGTCGATGAGCTGCGCGAGCTGCGCGGGAGACAGCGCCCACACCTCCGCCTGCACCTCC
This sequence comes from Corallococcus sp. AB045, assembly GCF_003668895.1. Lineage (NCBI taxonomy): Bacteria > Pseudomonadati > Myxococcota > Myxococcia > Myxococcales > Myxococcaceae > Corallococcus > Corallococcus sp. AB045. The sequence goes on along the minus strand of NZ_RAWN01000272.1, from coordinate 4,053 downwards.
GGGACGTTGGTCGTCACCATGGGGATGGAGCCGTCACCGGACGCCTCCACCAGCGCCTCGCGCGAGCCGGAGTCGAAGGACGGCTCCACGTCCGACAGCTTCACCTGGCCCTGGAAGGCGGGGCCCGTCTGGCCGAAGAGGTCCTTGTACCCTTCCGCGACCTTGATCTTGTACGTGGTGCCGGGGCGGTAGCGGCCGGGCAGCGACACGTAGGGGTTCTTCAGTTCCGAGCCCGACCACGGCAGCTGCGTCTGCACGCGCTCCCAGTCGATCTCCGCCTTCGGCTCCAGCGTCACCTTGCCCTTGAGCGAGGCGGCGTCCAGCTCATTGGACGTGAAGAGGATGAGCGGGCCGTAGGAGCACTGCTCCTCGCCCCAGGTGAACACGCACGCGCCCGCGGACTCCACCTTGAGCGCGCCGTAGGTGGCGTAGGGGTGGCGCACCGCCTCGCCCATGGGCAGCGGGCCCTCCGTGCCCGTCAGCTCACCGTCCACCACCAGGGTGAACTGCGTCCCCGAGGGCAGCTTCTGCGCGGGCTTCAGCTCGTACTTCACGCGGCGGTCCTGGGACCTGCGCGCCGGGCCGCTGCCCACCTGCACTTCCTTCACGTCCGCGAGCGGCGTCGCCTTCACCAGCGTGAGCGGCACGGGCGCGCCGGCCGCGGGCTCCAGGCGCGCGTGCTGCGCCAGGTCCTTCACCGCCTGGTTGAAGGTCAGCGTGAAGACCTGCTCCGGCTGCACCCAGCGGAACTCCGACTCCGGCTGCGCGGTCTGGAGCGAGGGGCGCTGCGTCTCGAACTGGAAGGTGTACGGCTGCGCCAGCGCGGTGCCGTCCATGGCCTTGAGGCCCGCGGGCACCGTCACCGTGTACTGCGTGCTCAGCTTCACGGGCGCGCTCGGCACGAACTCCACGCTCGCGGAGCCCAGCCAGCGCCACTCGCCTTCCAGCGCGGGGGTGATGGTCGCGGGGGCCGCCAGGCCACGCTCCGCGGCCACCGAGCCCAGGGCGATCATCGGCTTGGTGAAGGTGATGGTCGGCCGGGCGCTGCCGTAGACCTGGCCCGTCGGCCGCGCGGCCGCGATGGAGAGCGGGCCTTGCGCCGCGGCGTCCTCGGCGTCGATCTTCAGCGCGGGAGGCTCGGGCAGCGGCTCGACGGCGAGGCCAGGGGATTTCGAGGACGGAGTCGGCGCGGTGCCGGTCTCCGAGGGGCCGCCCTTCGAGTCCTTGTCGCCGCATGAACACGCGGTGGCGACGACGAGGCAGAGGGCCAGCAGAGAGAGTCTGCGCATGGTGGGGCTCACGAAGTTCCAGGGCGGGCAATCGTGGATGTCCCCCCTGAAAAATGACGCGAGCACCGTACCATGGGGCACCCCGCCCCGCTTTCACTCCCGCGTCATCCGCTGAGGCGCGGATCCGCACCTCGGATTCCGAGCGCTTGAGAGTCCCGGCCCGGGCCAGGAACGCGGCTGTAACGCAGCCTGACATCCAGCACCGGAGGACCATCCGCGAGCACGGAGGTCGGGGCGAAGGCCCGGGCAACGGACACGACGCAGCCGCCCAGCAGCTTGCGCAGGTGGGACTTCGGACGGCGAGGGGATGACGCCATGGGTGCCTCCGGCCGGATGGGGAGGCACCAAGGTGGAAGGGGCGAGGCGGCCGGGCCATCGCACCGGTGCGCAGCGCCCCTTCGTTCAGCGGACAGTGGCGGGCCTTCAGCCGCCGCGCAGCAGCGTGGCGCCCGCGCCGAGCCCCAACAGGAAGGCCACGACGACGAGCAGCATCACCCAGCGCACGGCGACGCCGGTGGCGCGCGGGGTCTGCTGCCCTACGGTGGCGCGCGTGGGCGCGGATTCGTCCGGCACGAGGATGCGGACCTGGATGGCGGCGGTGCGCAGCACTTCGTCCACGTCGGTGAGGAACTTCTCGTACTCCTCCGGGACCAGCTCCAGCGGCGTGCCGTGCTGGAACTCGTAGCGCTTGGCCACGGCCTCGTGGTTGCGCAGCGAGGCCTGTCCCTTGGCCACGTCCACCCAGCCCGCGACGAGCGCGGGCGCGGTCCCCTTGCGGTCCACGAGCGAGATGGCCTGACGGGCCTGCTTGCCACCCGCGGTGCTGGGACCCTCGGGTTCGTCCACGCGGAGGATGCGGTGCGGAGAGCGGCCGTAGATCTTGTGCTGGAGCTCGGCCTTGAGGCGCTCCGCGAGCAGCGCGGAGTGGGTGGCGAACATCGTGCGCAGCTCGGGCGCCGCTTCGGACTGGCTCGCCGCCTGCGCGGACGGGAGTGGAGCGAAGATCATCGGCTCCGGCCGGCTGGCCTTGCGAGGAGGCTCGGAGGAGCTTCCGTCCAGTTCGGCGCCATGGCCCGCGCGGATGATCTCCGGCAGCTCGAAGCCCTCCTCCTGCTTCGCGCCGTCACGGCCCAGGCGGGCGATCTCAGGGAGCCCCTGCCCCTCGCCCTGCTTCGCGCCGCCACGAGCGGAGCCCGCTCCCCGGGAAGGGCGCGCGATCTCCGGAAGGCCCTGGCCCTCTTCGCGTGCACCACCGCGACTCGGGCGGACGATCTCCGGCAGGTCCTGCCCCTCTTCGCGAGTCACCGCACGCCCCGGACGAACGGCCTCTGGAGCGCCCTGCCCGTTCTCGCGTGCGCCGCCACGCGATGGGCGAGCACCCTCGCCCGCGCGCCCCTGCCGGACATTCTCCCCGTCACGTGACGGGCGTGCGGCGGTCGCCGGAGCAGCAAACGCGGCGTCCTCCTCCTCCCACGCGCCCTGGCCAGGGGGCGGCGGCGGGGGCGACAACCCATCCACGCGGGTCTCCAGGACCAGGTCATCGTCGGGAACCGGAGGCGGCGTCATCCGCGTCTCCAGGCCAGTGAACTCGGCGACGCGCGGGGCCGCGCCCGTGGGGGGCGCGGTCCGCGACTGGTTGCCCCAGGACTTCCGGCCGGGAGCCGCCGCGGAGGAACGGGCTGCCTCCGCGGCGTCGCGCTGCACCGCGGGCGGCACCTGGGTCTGCTCGGTGCGGACCTCGTCCGTCTCGTCCAGGTCGTCGTCCAACGGTGCGACCCGGGTCTCGTCGATCCGATCCGGCTCGTCGTTCCTGCGGTGCCCCTTGGCCATGTGCGCGACCTCTCGCGTCAGACCATAGCGCGTCACCCGACCGCAGGGGATGGGCCGTGCACGGTCAGTATTTCGGCCAGTCCGGGCAGACAATCTCGATGGAGCCGCCAAGCCACGACGCATAGGCCGCGTCGTCCGCGACCGTGTACGGCTTCCGATAGGTCCGCTCGAAATACTCCGCCCAGTGCGGCTGCGAACCATCCAGGTCCGTGAACCCGTACTCGCGCGCCAGGGTCCACGACGCGACCACACGCCCCGCCCTGCGGTGGACGTCCGGATCCGCCGCGAGCGCCGCCACCCCGCGGCCCACGTACGACGGCGTCTCCGACGCGATGAAGTCCGGGACGTTCTTCACCGCGTCGCGCCAGTTCGCCTCCTTCACCCCGAAGCCATCCAGCATCTCCTCCGAGCGCAGGAACCCCGGCGTCACCGCCAGCGCCGTGAGGTTCGTGCGGCGCAGGTCCCTCGACATCGCGAAGGCCAGCCGGATGACCGCCATCTTCGTCACGTCGTACGCGACGGCGCCCCGGTAGCCGAACGAGTCCCCATCCGTCACCTCCACGATGAGCCCCCGGTCGCGCTCCAGCATCATCGGCACCGCGTAGCGGCTGGTGACGAGGTGCGTGTACACGGCGCGGTCGAACATCAGCCGCGCCTTCGCCGGAGACTGCTTCCAGAACGCCAGCCCCAGCTCGTGCAGCGTCTCCCCGCCCCAGATGTCGTTGACCAGCACATCCAGCTTCCCGGCCTCCGCGCGGATGCGCTGACACAGCGCCTCCACCTCCTCCTCCACGGAGTGGTCCACCCGCACCGCGATGCCCTTCCCGCCCAGCGCGGTCACCTGCTCCGCCGTCTCCTCGATCGTCTCCGGCCGCGACGCTCCGCTCGCAAGCCCACCCCGTACGCTGCGCCCGGTGCAGTACACCGTGGCCCC
>NZ_RAWN01000271.1:0-10237 GCF_003668895.1 Corallococcus sp. AB045 | reverse complement strand
CCACCACGGCACCTCCGCCAGGTCCGGCCCCTCGTGCGCCCGGGCATGGGCCGCGCCCACCACCGGGAAGTAGCGGGGCTCCACGCTCACGCCCAGGTGCAGCGCATCCGCCACGCGCCCCAGGAGGGCCCGGGAGCCCAGGACCTCCATCTCCGGGGCCGCCATGCTGGGCGCGTCTGGAATCAGCGCGTCCAGCTGGCCCAGGCTGCTGCTCTTCTGTTCGATGCGCAGGATGGTATTGGCCCGGTACACCGGCGCCGTGGTGAGCAGATACAGCCCGCCCAGGACCAGGGCCAGGGCGACGGACGCCGCGATGGTGCCGCGGCGCTCCGCCAGGATGGCCAGGTATCTGCCCAATCCCAGCTCATCATCCTGCGTGCCGGGGCCTGGGCGGGGCGGCGTCACGCGTTCGGGGGTGCTCGTCATGGGTTGTCGATGATGATGGTTCTGTCTCCGATATCCACTGCCTGCCAGAGCAGCTGAACTGTTGGCTGGATTTGCTGGATGACGCGATTCCAGCGCGTCAAGTCGTGTGCGGAGACGAAGATGACGTCGCGAGGTTGTAATTGGAACTGTGTCGCCAGCAGCAGCGCGTCCGGCGACTTGGCATCCAGCTTGAAGATGAAGGGCCGCTCGAAGCTGCCGCGGATGACATACACGCGGCCCGGGTTGGACGTGAGCGGGTCGAAGCCCTCGGTGTCGCCAATGGCTTCCGCCAGCGTCATCCGTCCCTTCACCATCACGCGCGAGGAGGGTTTCCGGACTTCTCCCAGCACGAAGACCTTGTTGCGGCTGCGGTCCGCGACGTTGACGATGTCGCCGTCCTGGAGCAGCCAGTTCTGGCTCACGTCCCCCTGCTCGTAGAGGGCCTGCAGGTCGAGCGTGAAGGTGGTGCCGCGCCGGCTGAGGGTGACGGCGCGCAGGTCCGCCTCCGTGGAGAAGCCCTTCGCCTGGGCGATGGCGTCCTGCACGCGCAGGGGCACGTCGGTGACGGGCAGGGTGCCGGGGGCCATCACCTCACCCGTCACCTGGACCTTCTGGCCGCGGAAGCCCACCACGCGCACGTCCAGTTGCGGCTTTTCGATGACGCTCGCCAGCCGCTGCGTGAGCAGTTCGCGGATCTCCCGCAGCGTCTTGCCCGCGACGGGGATGAGGCCCACGTGGGGATAGAACATGGTCCCGTCCGCCGCCACGGGATTGCCGGTGGTCTCCGCGGGGCGGAACTCGCCGGCGGGGATGGTGAGCTCCGGGTGGTCCCAGACGATGACGCTCAGCACGTCGTGCGGCGTCACCCGGTAGTCATAGTCCATGGCCACCTGCGCCAGCGGATCCACCAGGGGCGCGGGCCGCGCCTGTCTGCGCTCCTCCAGTTGGTGGCTGAGGAGGGACACATCGATGGGGACGATTTCGTAGGCGCCATCCGCGCCGGCGTCTGCCTTTCCCGCGTAGCGCTCCCGGAAGGCATCCTCGTCCATCTGCATTCCCGGGCCCCAGGCGCATGCGCTCAGGCAAGACACCGCGACCAGTAACAGGGCGTGTTTCATGGGCGGGCAATCTTCCGGAGGAAGCGTGCAAGCGTAAGCCCGAACAATGCCAAATGTCTGGAAGCCGCTATGCCCCGCTGGCGAGGTGACACATGCATTGCCCTGGGGGGCTGGAGTGGCGCGAAGCGCTGGAATCAGGACATCCGCGCTGCACCCTGGGGGGCGATGACGGACCGGGGTCTCATCCACATACCCTCAGGCTGTCTCGGGCACTCTTCAGGCCCGCTCGTTTCCGCCCGGGGAAAACACCCATGAACCCAATGGCACCGTGGAGAGCCGTCCTCGTCCCTGACGGAGGCCAGCGCGCTGTTTCGTCTGACTATTTCCGCTCCGAGCAGCACCTGCGCGCGGAAGGGGTGACGCACAGCCTCATCGTGGAGGATGGGGAGGGGCGGGCCCTCCGGGTGCCGCTCATCGTGCGGCCCATTGAAGGCACGCGCTACCGGGACGCGGCTTCTCCGCGTGGGTTTCCGGGGGCGGAGCTGAACGGGCTCTCCGAGGTGCCGGTGGACGGCATCGACTGGCGGGGCACGGAGCTGGTCAGCATCTTCCTGCGCGACCGCGTTGGCGGGCCGTACTGTTTCGCGGGCGGCCGGCTGCGCAGGGAGGTGTGCCTCATCGACCCGAAGCTGCCGGTGAAGTTCCGCGGCGACCATGGCGCGGACATCCGCCGCAACGCCCGGCGCGGCTACGTCAGCTCCGTCGTTCCGGTGAAGGACTCCACGCAGGAGCAGCGCCAGGCGCTCAAGTCCCTCTACCGGCGGACCCTGGCCCGCGACCAGGCCGGGGAGCGGTACTCCTTCTCCGACGCCTGGTTCGAGGAGGCCTTCACCTGTCCCTTCGCGTGGCTGGTGACGACGCGCGCGCCGGACGGGGCGGTGGCCTCCGCCTCGCTGGTGGTGCTGAGCGACGGGCTCCTGCACCCCTTCATTGGCGGCACGGCGGACGCGTACCTGATGCACTCGCCGGCGAAGAACGAGTTCCCGGTGATGGTGGAGCTGGCGGAGAAGCTGGAGGCCTCCGTCCACCTGGGCGGCGGCGCCCGGCCGGGTGATGGCGTCGAGCAGTTCAAGCGCGGCTTCGCCAATGCGATGTCCCAATTCTACACGCACGACCTCATCTGCGACCCGGAGGCATACGCACAGCTGTCCCAGGGGCACGCGGGCGAGGACTTCTTCCCCGCCTACCGCGCGCCCCGTTCCTGACGTTCTTGTGTGCCGGAGGGGTTTCCATGGTCCTGTCACTTCCCCAGCTCCGCGATGTCGCGGAGGCCCGCTTCACGTGTCTCACGGAGCGGGAGCTCGCCGAGCGCCGGCGAGAAGAGGGTGTTCGCGTCATCTCCCACCGGGGGCACTACTGGGAGCAGTCGGGGGCGCCCGGCTTCTTCCAGCCGGTGCACCTGCTGGCGCGGCTGACGCCGGAGGAGGCCTCGCCGCCCACGCCGCTGGCCTGGGGCTACCGCGCGGCGCTGACGCCGGAGACGGCGAACGTCGCCACCGGCAAGGTGCCCGTGGTGCGGCTGAAGGACCTGGACACCTATGACATGAGCCGGTTGAACTCGAACCGGCGCAACAAGCTGCGCAAGTGCCAGCGCACGGTGCGCATCGTCCAGCTCACGGGGCCGTCGCTGCTGCTGGAGCAGGGCTATCCCGTGGTGCGGGACGCGCTGACGCGCACGCAGCACAAGAAGATCCCCACGCTGGATGAGTACCTCAAGGGCCTGCGGCAGTACTTCACGTCCGACCACTGGTGCGTGCTGGCGGGGATGGTGGACGACAAGCTGGGCGGCTACCTGGACGGGTACATCGTGGACGGCGTCGCGTATGGCTTCAGCGCCTACTACGCGACGTGGGCGCTGCCGACGAACATCTCCACGGGCCTCATCTACGAGTTCGCGCAGGTCTGCCGCAGGCTGGGGGCCCGGACGCTGGTGGGCGGACTGCATGCCCGCGAGGCGACCCAGCTCGAACAGTTCAAGGACGAGCTGGGCTTCGTCGTGGACCCGGTGCCCATCCAGTGGGGCATGAACCCGCTGGCGCGCGCCTTCATCCGCTGGCGCCGCCCGCACGCGTACTACCGGCTGACGGGGCAGTCCTGACGGGCTACGGCGTCATCACGACCTTGATGCAGCCGTCCTCCTTGTCGCGGAACTTCTTGTAGAGGGCGGGGGCGTCGGACAGCCGGGCGCGGTGGGTGATGAGGCGCGTCGGGTCGATGGCGCCTGCCTGGATCTTCTCCAGCAGCGGCCGGGTGTAGCGGTGCGTGTGCGTCTGGCCCGTCTTCATGGTCAGGCCCTTGTTGACGAAGGCGCCCATGGGGACCTTGTCCAGGAAGCCCACGTAGACGCCGGGCACGGAGAGGGTGCCGCCCTTGCGGCAGCAGTAGATGGCCTGTCGCAGCGCGTGCGGCCGGTCCGTGGCCAGCTTCACCGCCGCCTTCGCCTTGTCGATGACGGCGTCCAGGCTGCCGGTGCCGTGGGCCTCGGCGCCCACGGAGTCGATGCAGCGGTCCGGGCCGCGGCCGCGGGTCATCTCCTTGAGGGTTTCGTAGACGTCCTGCCTGGTGAAGTCGATGGTCTCCGCCTTGCCCCAGGACTTCGCGAGCGCCAGGCGCTCCGGCACGTGGTCGATGGCGATGACCCGGCCCGCGCCGAGCATCCACGCGCTCTGGATGGCGAACTGGCCCACGGGGCCGCAGCCCCACACGGCCACGGTGTCGCCCTTCTCCATCTCGCAGTTCTCCGCCGCCATGTAGCCGGTGGGGAAGATGTCGGTGAGGAAGAGGACCTGATCCTCGGTGAGGCCGTCCGGAATCTTGAGCGGGCCCACGTCCGCGTACGGCACGCGCACGTACTCCGCCTGACCGCCGGAGAAGCCGCCCAGCATGTGCGAGTAGCCGAAGAGGCCGGAGGGCGAATAGCCCATCACCTTCGCGGCCATCTCCGCGTTGCGGTTGGAGCGGTCACAGAGGGAGAAGAGGGTCTTCTGGCAGAAGAAGCACTCGCCGCACGCGATGTTGAAGGGGACGATGACCCGGTCGCCCTTCTTGAGCCTGGTGACGCCGGAGCCCGTCTCCATCACCTCGCCCATGAACTCGTGGCCCAGGACGTCACCGCTCTTCATGGTCGGCATGTAGCCGTCCAGCAGGTGCAGGTCGGAGCCGCAGATGGCGGTGCGGGTGACGCGGATGATGGCGTCGCGAGGGTCTTCAATCCTCGGGTCGGGGGCGGACTCGTAACGGACGTCGCCGTGGCCATGCCAGCAGATGGCTTTCATGGGGTGTGGCTCCTTGGAGGAAAAAGGCGTTGGAGCAAAGCTGGGGACTTGGAACGTGCACGGCCAACGTTCGCGGGCGCTTGCCGCCTGGCTGGCTGGCGCTCGGAAGGGCGGAATCGGCGTCCAGGGATGCAATGGGACCCCTGACCGATGCAAAGAGGAGGGGTGAGCTCCGCACCCGTCCTCGACCTCGGCCGTTACCTGGGCACGCCCCTCCAGCGCGTGGAGGTGGCAGGGCTCGTGCTCACGGAGAGCACGTACGCGCCGGGCGTCCGGTTGCCGTCCCACCTGCACCGGCACGCGGGCTTCCGGCTCACGCTGGAAGGGGGCTTCATGGATGTGGTGGAGGGCCGCGCGCGGGAGTGCGTGGCCCGCTCGGTCGCCTTCCAGGCGCCCGGGCTGGAGCACGCGCAGCGCATCCGGGACGTGCGCACGCGCACCTTCAACATCGACTTCTCGGAGGCCTCCTGGAGGTCGCGGAGCGCGCTCGCCGGGCGGTTGGATCCACGGGCGGACCTGGCGTCGGCGCGGCTGGTGGCGCTGGCGGCTCGCGTGTACCAGGAGTTCCGGCGCGCGGACGACGTGGCGGCGCTGGCCATCGAAGGGCTGACGCTGGAGCTGCTGGCGGAGGCGGTGCGCGCGTCGGCGCCGGTGCGGGATGCGGGTGGCGCTCCGGCGTGGCTGGGGCGCGTCCGGGAGCTGCTGGACGCGGTGCGCGGACCGCCGCCCACGCTCGCGGCGTTGGCGCGGGAGGCGGGGGTGAGCCCGCGGCGGCTGGGGTGGGCCTTCCGTCAGGCCTGGCGGTGCAGCCCGGCGGAGTACCTGCGCCGGTCCCGGCTGGAGCGCGCGGGCCGGGCGCTGCGCGAGACGGAGCGGCCCCTGGGCGACATCGCGCTCGACGCGGGCTATTGCGACCAGAGCCACCTGACGCGCGAGTTCCGCCGCCGCCTGCACCTCACCCCGGCGGAGTACCGGCGGCTGGCGGGACGTGCATCCGGTTCCACGCGGTAGGTTTCGTCCAAGACGCAGATGGGCGGGCGGGCCTATCTCCCCGCCATGACCCTGGAATCGCATTCCTTCCGCCGCGCCGTGGCGCTCCTGTGCGCGGCGCTGATGTGGACCGCCTGCGCGGGCTCCCGGCCCGTCCCGGCGGCGCCTGAGCCGGCCGAGCGCCGCGTGGACTCCGGACGCACGCGGTGGGTGCTGCGGCCGTCGGAGGCGTACGACGCGCTGTGCCTGTTGAACCTGCTGCGCGGCGACGCGTTCTACACGCGCTTCCATCCGGCGGAGTTCCAGCGCTTCTCCGCGCGCTTGGGGACGCGGGAGCAGGCCGCGCTCGCGCACCTCACCGAGCGGATGGCGAAGCAGGGCGGCAAGATGGTGGGGCCGTTCCTGACGCTGGTCTTCTCCGTGACGGGGGCCACCACGGTGGAGGACCTGGCGGCGACGGTGGCGGACGATGCCGCGTGGCGCCGGATGCGCGCGGACTTCCTGGCCACGTCCTACGGGCAGGAGGGCGGCTTCGCGGAGATGGAGGACGTGCGAGGGGACCTGGGCGTCCTGCTGGCGTTCCTGGAGCGCGTGGAGTTCCCCCGCGTCTGGCGGGCGGAGTACCTGCCGCAGGTGGAGCAGGCCATCGCGGGACTGGCGGCGAAGGTGGCGCCGCACGACGTGGTGGGCTGGAACGAAGCGGTGCTGGGCAGGGAGCTCCAGGTGGCGGCGCTGAGCGCGCACGTCCTGAAGTTCGCGAAGCCGCACGGCATCCGGGTGACGGGGTGGAACTTCCTCACGGACGCGACGTATCCGGCGGACGTCACCGTGAAGACGGCGGTGCATGAGCTGCTGCACCCGCCGTTCACGCGCGAAGGCGCGCTGGACGCGAAGCTGTCCGCGCTGGAGGCGGACCCCTACTTCCAGCGGCTCGTGCGCGAGCATGACCCCGCGTTCGGCTACACCACGGCGCGCGGCCTGACGGAGGAGGACTGCGCGGAGGCCATCGACGTCTACGTCAGCGAGCGGGAGGGCCTGCTGCGCAACCGCGAGGGCCGGCCGCTCACGGGGGCGGAGTTCTTCCGCGACCACGACGACGGCCTGCACGTCCTGGCCTTCGTGCTCTACGAGGAGCTGAAGCGCGCGGGCCCTTCACGCGAGGGGACGTACGAGGCCTTCCTGCTGGGCCTGTTCGAGCGGGGCGTGCTCGAGCCCGGCGGGTTGGAGCGCCGCTTCCGCGCCTCCCCGGGGCACTACCCCGTGAAGGCGCTGGGCGAAGCGGCGGCTCCGTGACGGCTCGGAGCGGACGGGGGGAGGTAGCCGCGGCCATCGGGTGCGGCTGGAGATGAGTCCGCCATGTCACTAGCGGGCCCGAGGAGCGCGACACAAACCCGCCGACAAGCGCGTTTGCTTTCACGGCCCCGAGGGGAAGATTGGCATCGAAGCGCTCCCGGGAATGTCAGACCGACCCGGTATGAATCTCCCTGCGCAGCGCCATTCCGGGCGTCGCCGAAAGGGTTTCCCTTACAATGAATATGTCATTGATTTCCCTCGGGCTTTTGGTCGGCATGACAGGGGTCGGCTGCGCGGGTCTCGACGAGGCCGAGGCGGTGGACTCCGCAGTGTCGACGGACGCGACCTCCCAGGTCACCCAGGGCCTGGTCACCCATGTCACCGGTACCAGCCCGGTCACCTTCGTCGCCACGTCGGGCAACGAGACGAAGCCATACGACCAGTCCGCCACGTCGGTGGTGGCATACATGCGGGACTCATCGACCGGGGCGTTCACGGCCTATCCGGGCACGGGCTCCGCGGACGGCACCATCTCCGTGCCGAACGTCCCCTCCGGCCGCATCTACCTGAAGCTGGGCTCGCGCTACCTGGTGAGCACCGGCCGCGCGTTCGACCTGGGCTCCACGGAGTGGGGCCGCGATGGCGCCTTCGCCTCGCTGCCCACTCCCGTGACGGTGTCCGCCACCGGCCTGTCTCCCTGGCAGCCGGGGGACTACCTGGAAGTGTATTCGTTGAACGCGGGCGCGTTCGGCTACGTCAACACAGGCGTCACGGGGTTCCCCCTGACGGGCGCCACGTCGCTCTCCGGGATGAGCTTCAATTACGCCGACATGCTCAACCCGGTGCTGCTCGACAGCGGCCTCGGGGATGTGTTTTCGCTGGTACAGATGCGGTGGCAGACGAGCGCGAATGGAGTGCCCTACCGCGCGATGCACAAGGTGCTCGACGCGAGCATCACGCAGGTGGAGGGCCAGCCCGCCTCCGTCAGCGGAACCTTCACCCAGCCCACCGCGACAGGCACCTTCGCGGTGGACTGGAGACGCTCGGCCTTCGAAGCCATGCGCACCCAGGTGAACCCGGGCGCGGTCAGCACGTACAACGAGATCTGGATGTCCGCCCGGCCGGCCGCGCTGGGCACGGCGCTCGCGTCCATCAGCGGGCAGCCACTGCTCGTGAAGCTCAATCCTGATACGCAGCGGACCGACATCGTCACGGGGAGCATGACGTACAACAACGCGCTCCCGGCGACGTGGCAGAAGGTGGCGCTCGCCGCCGCGGGCTTCACGAAGAGCTACGCGCTGGGAACCGCGACGCCCTACACCATGGGCGTGGACATCCGCGTGGATCAGGAGGCAAGCGCATTCACCGCCGCGCCCGTGCAGCCCCTCGTCGGGCCGGTGCAGGCGCCCCTGGTGAACACGCGAGGCGCGTTCCAGAACCTCACGGGCGTGGGGACTGACGCCTCGCTGCGCTGGTCGAAGCCGCTGGTCGGCACGGCCACAAACTACGTGGTGAACATCTACCGGCTGGGCACGAGCAACGGCTCCACCACCGTGACGCGCGTGGCGACGCTGCACACGGATCTCCAGAGCGTGTACCTGCCCCCGGGCGTGCTGCAGGCGGGCCAGACGTACTTCGCTGAGATCCAGAGCTGGTACCAGCCCGGCTCGGATCTGGCGACGAGCCCGTTCAAGCGCTCGCTGCCTCGGGGCCGCGCCAGCGTGCTCACGGGCATGTTCAGCCCGTAGCCGCTGAAGTCCTGGGAGGGAAGGGAGCCCGCTCCCTCCCCTCCTCACGAGCCGCATCGCTTCAGCGAGGCTCGGACTCGACTTTCTCTTCGAGGTATCGCAGTTGGCCCGGGGCGGGCCAGAATGGCGGAAGTCGAGTCAGAAGCACTCGCGCGCGTCGGTGAAGGCCGGGCAGTAGGTGTCCTGGCCGTTGCACGACACGCCGCCGCACACCTTGGAGCTCAGGGGCTGCAGCGTGTAGGCGTTGAAGCCCGTGCAGCTGAGGACCGTGTTGTTGGCCTCGCAGTAGAAGGTCACGGTCGTCGGCGAGGGACAGTTCCTCCACTGGCCGTCGCACATCACCGCCTGGCCCTCCACGGCCTCGCAGTGGTTGCCCGAGCAGGACACCGTCGTCCCGCCAGGACACGACGCCGTGCAGACGGCCATGGCCGTGACCTCGGAGCCTTCCTGGGGCTGGAGCGCGTCCTCCGCCTCCATCGGGCCGCCACACGCCACCGTCTGCAGGCCCAGCACCGCCATCGCAACGAACAGGAGACGCTTCATCAGACTCCTCCGGGTTTAAATTGGAAAACCAAATATACCGGAAGAGTCGTTCGGTTCACCCCGGCATCACGGCGGGGTGTCCTGGGCGGTGGTCTTGTCCAGGCGCTCCTGGAGGGCCTTCCAGCCGCGGTTGCCCGCTTCACGCGCGTGGTCGAGTGTCTGGCCCGCGCCCTGGGCCACCTGCTCCGGGGAGAGCCGCGCCGTGCGCTGGCGCACCCGGTCCATCCAGACGAGCGGGGCGTAGAGTTGCCGTGCCCGCGCCGGGCCCAGCAGGACGGTGAGCACGTGCTCCAGGCCTCCGGCTCGCGCCAGCAGCGTGCGGCCCAGGAGCACCGTCGCGCGGGTCTGCTGGAACAGCGGCAGGCTGTCCCCGTGCTTGCGCAGGGACTCCGCGCTGTCGTGCACCTCGCGCCGCTCCGTTTCCTCCAGGTAGGGGCTGGCCGCGAGCTTGTCGAGCGACGCCGCCGCCTCTTCGTAGCGTCCGCGCCGCGTGTGGATGAAGGCCCAGCCCCACCACGTCAGCTCGTTCTCCACGCCTAGCGTCTGGAGCGAGCGCAGCCCCTGCTCGATGTCGTCCTCGGCGGCGCGCTCGCGCTTCAGGCCCATGCGGTTCCAGGCGCGCAGGAAGTGCCCGGCCGCGAGCACCGCCTCCCGCGACTGCGCGGGCGTGCCCTGCTGGATGGCGGGGAAGGCCTCCGGTGGCAGGCGCTCCGTCTCGGTGAGGAAGCCGGTCAGCTCCTCCTCGGCGGCGTAGTGGTAGCCCGCCTGGCAGAAGGAGACGCCCCGGCTCGCCTGCACCGCGGCGCGCAGGGGCGCGGTGCAGGCGAGCCGGGGCGTCTCCTTC
>NZ_RAWN01000270.1:0-10311 GCF_003668895.1 Corallococcus sp. AB045 | reverse complement strand
TGGTGGGCGGGGGGAAGGGGGTGGTGCTCTGCGCGGTCGCTTTGCCGGTGATGCGGCCGAAGTGGCTGAACCGGCCGCTGCACGTCCCGGCGCAGGTGCTGTAGACGGGCTGGAGCATGCGCACGGGCTTCACCAGCCCGCCGGGCTGCCGGATGCCGAACTCCTGCGTGAGGATGGAGGCCAGTGACGTGCAGTGGAGGGTCAGGGTGACGCGGCTGCTGCCCTGCGTGGTCAGGCGGGCGTTGGAGGACTTGTTCTGGGACAGGGGGCGCGAGTACAGGTTGTGCGCCGCGCCCAGGCTCGTTCCCGAGGAGTTGGTGCGCGAGTAGGACGCCTCCCAGGAGCACTGGCAACCCTCGGCGGGGCCGATCTTGCTCAGGCCGTGGGCGTAGCTCAGGGCCTCGCCGTACAGCGAGGGCTCACGCCGGGCCACCTCGCGCACCAGGTCGAACTGTTTCGTCCCCAGCTCCTTCTCGATGGCGCCGAGGGTCTTCTGCAGGGCGTTGCTCACGTGCAGGACCTCGCGGCTGGCGGAGATGCCCGGCGCGGCCGTCAACTGGCAGGTCTTCTCGTCCTCGCAGGCGAGGCTGACGTCATAGGGCTGGCTGGCCAGCTCCCGGCCCTGCGCCTCACGCACGACGAGCCGCTGGGCCCAGCCCGTCTCCCACGGCTCCTGCACCGCGCCGGACAGCTTCACCTCCACCTCCTCGCCGGCCTTGGGCGAAAGCCGCTCGCCCGCGGTGATCTTCTCCGTGCCGTCATAGGACAGGACCTCCACCTCCCCGGGCAGGGACTTCGACTCCGCGGACCAGCGGATGCGCGCGGTCAGCTCGCCGTCCTGCATGGACACGTTGACGATGGTGGCAGGCATCTCGCGCGTTTCAGCGGCGTGGGCGGGCGCGGCCTCGAAGAGGCCGCCCACGGCGAACGAGGAAAGGGTCAGGGCTCGAAGCCAGGGGGCTCGGGAGGAACGACGGTGCATGGTGCTGTCCCTTGGGAAGAGGGGTTCCGCCATTTCTGACATGCGATGTCAGATTTGGCGGCCCGCCCCAAGAGCAGGTTGCGTGCCAGCGAGCCTCATGTCTGTCGCGAGGGATGCGGCTGTAGCGCGAAACGCTACGCGGGCCGGGTCTGCTGCCCCGCCGTGCTAGAAGGGAAGGGTGATTTCCGCTCATCCCGGCCCGGAGCGCGCGGGCGTCGCGCGGCTCGCGTTCGAGCGCTCGGGGCCCCGCACCGTGGTGCGCACCGCGCTGGCGCACAGCCCCTTGCGGCTGCTCACGCCGCGCAACCACGGCCACGCGGCGTGGGCCTATACCAGCTCCTTCGGTGGCGGGCTGGTGGACGGGGACCACCTGCGGCTGGAGGTGGACGTGGCGGACGGCGCGTCGGCGCTGCTCGCGACGCAGGGCGCGAACCGGGTCTACCGCTCGCCCAACGGTTGCCGCAGTGACCTCGTCGCGCGCGTGGGCCGGGATGCGCTGCTTGCCTGGGTGCCGGACCCCACCGTCTGCTTCACCGACGCCCGCTATTCACAGACGTTGGACGTGACGCTGTCACCGGGAGCGTCGCTGGTGCTCGTGGACGTGGTGACGGCGGGCCGCAGCGCCCGGGGCGAGCGCTGGGCCTTCCTGCACTACGCCTCGCGCCTGCGCGTCGCGCGGGAAGGGCGCGCGCTGGTGGATGAGCGTTGGGTGCTGGACCCCGCGCACGGCGCGCTGCCGGAGCGGCTGGGCCGCTTCGACGCGCTGGCGTCCGTGCTGCTGGTGGGGCCCGCGTTGAAGGACGCGCGCGAGGCCCTGGCCGCGCGCGTGGCGGGTCTGCCGGTGAAGCCTCGCGCCCGGGAGGTGGTCTCCGCCAGCCCCCTGGGCGAGGACGGCCTGCTGCTGCGCGTGGCGGCCGTGTCATTGGAGACGCTGCTGGCCACCACGCGTGACTGGCTGTCCTTCCTACCGGGCCTGCTGGGAGATGATCCGTGGGCCCGGCGGGTGTGACTAGTAGCGGGTGATGTCGAACGTGGCGTAGCCCTTGTACAGCTGGTCGATGTGATCCGCCGTCAGGTTGACCGCGTCCTTGTGGTTGTTCGTCTTCCACTCGGCGGTGTTCGCGTCCAGCAGGCGGTTCGGGCCGTCCGTCTTGTGCAGGCCCAGCACGTGGCCCTCCGCGGCCTCACCCGACTTGCGCAGGCCGATGCGGTAGTGGCCGTTCTCCTTCGTGCCGTCGTACATCTTCTGCGCGAAGGTGTCGGGGGTGATGGGCTCGAAGTCCTGCACCTTCACGCCCGGGTGGCCGCCGCCACGGCCCGTGCGGAAGTCGTCCACCAGGTGGGAGATGGACTGCTGCTTCTGGGCGATGGCGTCCTTGTCCTGGGTGAGCTGGGCCATCCCCGCCTTGAGCTCCTGGGTCAGCTGGTTGCGCTGCGCCGTCAGCCCCTGGCGCTGCTCCAGCGTCAGGTCCGGGTTGGTGAGCAGCTCGTTGATCTCCTTGCGCTGCGCGCTCTTGCCCTGGAGCTGCTTCACGCTGCCCTCCAGCTTGGAGATGTCATCCAGGTGCGCGCCGTTCAGCTTCGTGAGTGCGTCGCTCTGCAGGTGCTCGGCGTGCTGCTTGTCGATGAGCTTGCCGAAGTGGTTGTCCGTCAGCTTGCCGAACGCCTGCGAGCCCTTCAGCGGGTCACCGCCCGCCTCCTTGCCGGTGCGGATCCACTCGGAGGTCATCGCGCTGCACACGCCCGCGTCCGTGCCGGCGGGCATGTTCGGCTGCTTCAGCATCGGGTGGCCGCCCTGGTCCGTGTAGCGCAGCACCTCCGCGCCCGGATTCTCCAGCTTCATGTCCTCGACGATCTTCTGGATTTCAGGGCGCGGCGTCATGGCCTTGCCCTTGCCCGGCGTGCGGCCCAGGGCCATGTCCGCGATGTCGCTCTCGGAGAGGTTGGGCGATGGAAGCTGCGGACCCTGGAGCGAGTTCGCGTCGATGTTCGGGCGCGACGGCGAGGCCTGGGGGCTGCCGGACGGCTTGAACGCGTCACCCTGGGGCGTCGTCCCGGTGGGCGTTGTCGGCCGGGAGACATTCGGCGAGCCCGTGGGCGACGTGGTGGGCGACGTGGTGGGCGTCGTCGGCTTCGCGGCAGGAGCGCCCGGCTTCGAGAAGGTCGGCTGGGCCACCGTGTTCGTCGTCTTCGGTGGAGCGGGAGGCGCCTTGGGCGTCTTGGGGAAGCCGGCCTTGAAGCTCTTCATGGGGGACTCCGGAGGGGGAGAACGGCGCGAGGGGCCCCCATCCTGGCCCACGCTGACGCGCCGCGCTAGGGTCTGCCAGGTCGGCGCATCCCGCACCCCGAAGAACCGAGGGAGTCGGACCCATGCATCTGTCCCCCCGTGACGTGGACAAGCTGCTGCTGCACCAGGCGGGCGTCGTCGCCCAGAAGCGGCTGGCGCGAGGCCTGCGCCTCAACTACCCGGAGGCCGTGGCGCTCATCGCCACCCAGTTGCTGGAGTACATCCGTGACGGCCGCAGCGTGGCGGAGTTGATGGACCTGGGGCGCCGGTTCCTGGGGCGCGCGCAGGTGATGGACGGCGTGCCGGAGATGCTGGCGGAGGTGCAGGTGGAGGGCACCTTCCCGGACGGCACCAAGCTCGTCACCGTGCACCACCCGGTGGTGGCGGAGCACGGGGACCTGTCGCTGGCCCTCTACGGCAGCTTCCTGCCGGTGCCGCCGCTGGAGCGCTTCACCGTGCCCGCCGCGTCACCGGAAGGGCCGCCCGGGCACGTGCGCGCGGCGGAAGGCGCGCTGGAGCTCAACGCGGGCCGCAAGGCCATCACCCTGCGCGTCACGCACCGGGGCGACCGGCCCATCCAGGTGGGCAGTCACTACGCGTTCGCGGAAGTGAACCGCGCGCTGGTGGTCGACCGGGGCCGCGCCTACGGCCACCGGCTGGACATCCCCGCGGGCACGGCGGTGCGCTTCGAGCCCGGCGAGGTGAAGACGGTGCCGCTGGTCCCCATCGCGGGCGAGCAGGTGGTGCGCGGCGGCAACGCGCTGGGCAGCGGCAAGGTGTCCGACGAAGGCCGTGAGCGCCTGTTGGAAGCCGTGCGAGCGCAGGGCTTCGGTCACGAGGATGAGACCCCCGAGGAGGAACGCTCATGAGCCGCAAGCTGGATCGCCGCCACTACGCGGACATGTTCGGTCCCACCACGGGGGACCGGGTGCGGCTGGGCGACACCGGCCTGTGGCTCCAGGTGGAGCGTGACGCCACCGTCTACGGCGACGAGTGCAAGTTCGGCGGCGGCAAGGTGCTGCGTGAAGGCATGGGCCAGCGCGCGGGAGTAGGGGACGCGGACGCGCTCGACTGCGTCATCACCAACGCGCTCGTGGTGGACTGGACGGGCATCTTCAAGGCGGACGTGGGCATCAAGGCGGGGCGCATCTCCGCCATTGGCAAGGCGGGCAACCCGGACGTCATGGCGGGCGTCACGCCGGGCATGGTGGTGGGCGTCACCACGGAGGTCATCGCGGGTGAAGGGCTCATCCTCACCGCGGGCGGCCTGGACACGCACATCCACTTCATCAGCCCGCAGCAGGCGGACGAAGCCATCGCCAGCGGCATCACCACCTGGGTGGGCGGCGGCACCGGCCCCGCCACCGGCACCAACGCCACCACCTGCACGCCGGGCGCGTGGAACCTGGCGCGCATGCTGGAGGCCACGGACACCCTTCCCCTGAACATCGGCCTCACCGGCAAGGGCAACACGTCCCTGCCGGAGGGCTTGTTGGATCAGGTGCGCGCGGGCGCCATTGGACTCAAGCTGCATGAAGACTGGGGCACTACGCCCGCGGCCATCGACACGTGCCTCACGCTGGCGGACGCGGAGGACGTGCAGGTCACCATCCACACGGACACGCTGAACGAGTCCGGCTACGTGGATGACTCGCTGGCGGCGTTCAAGGGCCGCACCATCCACACGTACCACTCGGAGGGCGCGGGCGGAGGCCATGCGCCGGACATCATCCGCGTGTGCGGCGCGCCCAACGTGCTGCCCAGCTCCACCAACCCCACGCGGCCGTACACGGTGAACACGCTGGACGAGCACCTGGACATGCTCATGGTGTGTCACCACCTGGACCGCGAGATTCCGGAGGACGTGGCCTTCGCGGAGAGCCGCATCCGCGGAGAGACGATTGCCGCGGAGGACATCCTCCACGACCTGGGCGCCATCAGCATGATGGCGTCCGACAGCCAGGCCATGGGCCGCGTGG
This sequence comes from Corallococcus sp. AB045, assembly GCF_003668895.1. Classification (NCBI taxonomy): domain Bacteria; kingdom Pseudomonadati; phylum Myxococcota; class Myxococcia; order Myxococcales; family Myxococcaceae; genus Corallococcus; species Corallococcus sp. AB045. Next base: position 5,063 of record NZ_RAWN01000270.1, on the reverse strand, counting down.
GCGAGGTCATCACCCGCACGTGGCAGACGGCGCACAAGATGCGCGAGCAGCGCGGGCGGCTCCCCGGCGAGCAGGGCGACAACGACAACCTGCGCATCCGCCGCTACGTGGCGAAGTACACCATCAACCCGGCCATCGCCCACGGGCTGTCCCACGAGGTGGGCTCCGTGGAGCCAGGCAAGCTCGCGGACCTGGTGCTGTGGCGGCCCGCCTTCTTCGGCGCGAAGCCGGAGCTGGTGCTCAAGGGCGGCTTCATCGCGTGGGGCCAGATGGGGGACGCGAACGCGTCCATCCCCACGCCGCAGCCGTACCTCATGCGCCCCATGTTCGGCGCGCGTGGAAGGGCGCGGGGCTCCACGAGCATCACCTTCGTGTCCGGGCGCGCGTTGAGGGAGGGCACCGTGCAGGGGCTGGGGCTCACCAAGCGGCTGTCCGCGGTGGTGGGCTGCCGCGCGCTGGGGAAGAAGGACATGCGCCTCAACGACGCGCTGCCGGTCATCACGGTGGATCCAGAGACGTACGAGGTCCGCGCGGACGGGGAGCTGCTTCGCTGCGAACCCGCCACCTGGCTGCCTTTGGCGCAGCGCTACTCGCTGTTCTGAAGGAACGCGCGCCATGGCTTCCGGCTGGAGGGTGTTGCAGCTGGCGGACTCGGGCTTTCCCACGGGGGGCTTCGCGCACTCGGGGGGCCTGGAGGCCGCGGTGCAGGCGGGCGAGGTGCGCGGCCCGGGTGACGTGCGGCGCTTCGTGGAGGCGCTGGTGTGGCAGGCGGGGCTGGGGGGCCTGCCGCTGGTGGGCGCGGCGTGGCGCGAGCCCTCTTCCCTGCCGGCGCTGGACGCGCGCGCGGATGCATTCCTCACCAACCACGTCGCGAACCGGGCCAGCCGCACACAAGGCAGGGCCTTCCTGGACACCTGCGCGCGCATCTTCCCGGAGGCCGTGGGGCCCGTGCGCGAGGCGGCCCGCGCGGCCCGTGTGAAGTTCCACCACGCGCCCGCGTTCGGCGCGGTGCTGCGCGCGCTGGACGTGGAGCAGGAGGACGCGCTGCGACTCTTCCTGTCGCTCACCCTGCGGGGCGCGCTGTCCGCGGGCGTGCGCATGGGCGTCATCGGCACTCATGAATCCCACCAGGTGCAGCACGCGGCCACGCCGCTACTGGAGGCCGTCCTGGAGCAATGCAAGGCATTGGGCGTGGAGGCCCTGGCCCAGCCCGCGCCGCTGTGGGACCTGGTGGGCGCCACGCACGACCGGCTGTACTCCCGGCTGTTCCTGTCCTGAAACAAGAGACGAAAAGGAAGCGCGACATGCACGACGACGACCACCGCGGCCATGGGCAGGACGGGCACGAGCACACGCACGAGGACTGGGAGCACCCGGGCCACTTCGACGCGCGCGACAAGCCGCACCGGCGTGACTACTCGCAGCGGGCCTTCACGATTGGGATTGGCGGGCCGGTGGGCAGCGGCAAGACGGCGCTGGTGCTGGCCCTGTGCAAGAAGCTGCGCGACCAGTACCGCCTGGGCGTGGTGACCAACGACATCTTCACCAAGGAGGACGCGGAGTTCCTGGTGCGCAACCAGGCCCTGTCCCCGGAGCGCATCAAGGCGGTGGAGACGGGTGGCTGCCCCCACGCCGCCATCCGCGAGGACATCAGCCACAACCTGCTCGCGCTGGAGCAGTTGATGGAGGAGCTGCACCCGGAGCTGCTCATCGTGGAGAGCGGCGGTGACAACCTGGCCGCGCAGTACAGCCGCGAGCTGGCGGACTACACGGTGTACGTCATCGACGTGGCGGGCGGGGACAAGGTGCCGCGCAAGGGCGGGCCGGGCATCACCCAGTCGGACCTGCTGGTCATCAACAAGACGGACCTGGCGCCGCACGTGGGCGCGGACCTGGGCGTGATGGACCGCGACGCCCGGAAGATGCGCGGCGAGGGCCCCTTCGTCTTCACCCAGGTCACGCATGACGTGGGAGTGGACGCGGTGGTGGGGCATCTGCTCGACGCCTGGCGGCGGCGATAGGAAGGCGCCTGGCGGCGGAGATAGGGACTGGACGAACGGTCCGTCCCGGGCCGCACTCCGCCACTGACAGCTGGAGCGGGACGTGTAGTGTGCCGCCCGTGGGCATCCTCGAGCGGGCACGGGTGGAGTGGTTCGCGGCGGCCTTCGGACTTGTCGTGGGCACCACGATGGTCTTCGTGCCCTACGAGTTCGGGGCCGCCATCTTCCAGGTCATCTACCCGTACGTCCGCTCGCTCGGCAGCCTCTTCCTGGTGGGCTCGGCGACGATGCTCGCCGCGATGCTGTACCCCACCTGGCCGCCCTTCGTGGGGTGGCTGGGCCGGGTGCTCTTCCTGGCGGCGGTGGCGTTCTACTGGTGGGCCGCCACCGTGCTGCCCCGGGGCATCACGGGCTTCATCCTGTACCCGCTGATGGCGGGCATGCTGCTGCTGGAGCGGGCCCACCGCTTCCAGGGGCGGGGCCTGCTGCCGGTGTTCATCGCCTGCGTGGCGCTGAGCTTCGGCGGGTTGATGGTCCTGGTCCCCAGCAGCTTCATCCGCCTGTCGCTGCTGGCGTTCGGACCGTTCATCCGGCTGCTGGGCGGCGCCTTCCTGGCGACGGGTGCCCTGCTGGCGGTGGGGCTGTGGCGCGGCCACGAGCGGGCCTGCCGCATCGCCGCGGGCAGCATGAGCGTCCTGTTCCTGAACATGACGCTCGCGCTGGGGTCGCGAGGCTCCTGGGCCGGGATGGGCGTGTACGCGGTGCTGGCCCTGGCCTGTCTGCTGTTGTGGCGGATGCGTCAGGTCCCGGCGCCGTCCGGGGTTCGCTGGCGGCTGTTCCGGGGCATGGCCCTGGCGTCGGTGCTGCCCATCCTGGGCGTGGGGGCGGTGACGTCGTACGTGGCCCAGCGGGCCATCTCGGCGGAGCTGCGCGGCAAGGCGCAGCAGGCGGTGCTGGCGGAGACGGCGTGGCTGGAGCAGTCGGCGGCCATCGCGCGCTCGCTCCTGCGTTCGCAGAGCCGGGACCCGGGCTTCATCGAAGCGGTGCGCAACGGGGACCGCAAGGAGATGGTCGAGCGAGTGGAGTTGCTGGAGAACGACACCGGCCTCTTCGACGCGGCGTGGCTGCTGGACGCCACCGGGGAGACGCTGGTGCCGTCCAAGCGGCTCAACCGCCTCACCGGCAATTTCGCGGAGCGCGAGTACTTCCAGCAGGCGCTGCACGGGGGCGACGCGGTGTGGGTATCGCGGCCCTTCCTCACCCGCGCGGGGCTGCCCTTCATCGTCTTCTCCACCCGGGTGGACCTGGGGGACGGCCAGCGCGTGGTGCTGGTGGGCGGGCTGTCCTTGAATCGGCTGGGCCTCCAGTCGACGCTGGCCTCGCGCAGCTACCACGTGGAGCTGTTCGACCGGCGCGACGGCATCCTGCTGCGCGAGACCGAACGCGGCGACGTGCTCACGCGGGCGCCGGTGCTGGGGATGTTGGCTCCGGAGGCGCTGTCGGCGCGGGAGGGCGTGCTGGAGGCGTTCAATGAATCCGGGCGCCGCCTGCTGGTGGCGCACGCGCAGGTGCCGGACACGGAGTGGACGGTGGTGGTGACGGCGCGGCTGCGCGAGGCGTTCGCGCCGGTGACGCGCATGGGCGCGTGGGTGGTGGGCATCGCGGTGCTGGCGGGCGCCATCTCGCTGCTCCTGTCGCAGTGGGTGGGGCGGGACGTGGCGGTGCGGCTGGAGACGCTGCGGGACGGCTTCGCCGCGCTGGGCACGCCCGCTCGGGAGCTGCGGGTGCAGGCCCTGGGCGACGACGAGGTCGCGCAGCTGGCGGACGGCTTCAACGACATGGCGGCGCGCATCGACCGGACGCAGAAGGAACTGCGCGAGGCCATCGCCATCCGGGACCAGTTCCTCTCCATGGCGAGCCACGAATTGCGCACGCCGCTGACGCCGCTGAAGGCGACGCTGGAGCTGCTCATCCGCCAGTCGGAGTCCGGCGTGGGGCTGACGCCGGAGCGGCAGCGCGCCACCTTCGAGCGGCTGACGCGGCAGGTGGACCGGCTGACGCGGCTGATTGGCGACATGCTGGACGTGTCGCGATTGCAGTCGGGGCGCTTCGCGCTGACGGTGGCGCCCATGGACCTGACGGCGCTGGCGCTCGAGGTGATGGAGCGCATCCAGTCCACGCGCCCGGAGCGCCAGGGGTTGTTGTCCCTGGACGCCCCGGACGGGCAGCTGGTGGGCCGGTGGGACGAGCAGCGGTTGGATCAACTGCTGACGAACCTGGTGGAGAACGCCCTGCGCTATTCGCCGCCGGGGACGCCGGTGTCCGTGCGGGTGCGCGAGGAGGACGGGCAGGTGCGGATGGACGTGGAGGACCGGGGCATCGGCATTCCGCAGGAGAGCCTGCCGCAGCTCTTCACGCCCTTCTTCCGCGCGCGCAACGCGACCGAGCACTACGCCGGAGGGCTGGGATTGGGGCTGGCCATCTGTCGCGAAATCGTGGAGCGCCACGGGGGCCGCATCCAGGCGAGCAGCGAGGGGCCGGGGAAGGGCACGTGCTTCACGGTGTGGCTGCCCCGCGCGGCCGTCGCGGACGCGGCCTGATGCGCTACGTGGAGGCGAGCCCCTGCGCGGCGCTGGCGCCGTACGTCCAGTGCTACTGGGCGCTGGAGCTGTCGGGAGCGGCGCCGGTGGGAGTGCACCGGGTGCTGCCGGACGGGTGCCTGGACATCCTGGTGGACCTGACGGACCGGGTGGGGCTGCACGTCGTGGGAGCGATGCGGGCGGCGGAGGTGGTGCCATTGTCCACGCATGCGTCCTTCATCGCGGTGCGCTTCCGGCCCGGGGGCGCGCAGCCGTTCCTGCGGCTGCCCTTGCTGGAATTGACGGACGCGAAGGTGGCGCTGGGGGACCTCTGGCCGCGCGAGGCGCGCGAGTGGCGGGAGCGGCTGGGCGCGGTGGAGGGGACGGCGGCGCGCTTCGCCCTGCTGGAGCGGCTGCTGCTGGGCCGGCTGCCCGGGCAGGAGGGGGACGTGGGGGTGCGGCACGCAGTGGACCTCATCCTGGG
>NZ_RAWN01000269.1:0-10368 GCF_003668895.1 Corallococcus sp. AB045 | reverse complement strand
CGGCGAGGGTGGTGGCCTTCACCTGGGAGAGCAGCTGGCGGAAGGAGTCCTCCGGGCGCACATGGGCGCGCAACACGAGCGTGTTGACGAAGAAGCCGATGAGGCCCTCGGCCTCGGCGTGAGTACGGCCGGCGATGGGAGAGCCGACGGAGACGTCGTCCTGGCCGGAGTAGCGCGAGAGGAGCAGCTGGAAGGCGGAGAGCAGCAGCATGAAGGGCGTAGCACCTTCACGCTGAGCGAGACTGCGTAGCGAGTCCGTCAACTCCGAGGGGAAGTGCACGGGCACCGTGGCGCCGCGGCGGGACTGCACGGCCGGACGAGGACGGTCCGTGGGCAGCTCCAGCGCGGCGGGGGCACCGGCCAACTGCTGCTTCCAGTATCCGAGCTGCGACTCCAGCGTCTTTCCCTGAAGCCACTGGCGCTGCCAGAGGGCGAAGTCCGAGTACTGCACCGGCAGCGGTGCGAACGACGGCTCACGGCCCGCCGAGAAGGCGGCGTAACTCGTGGCCAACTCCTTCACGAGGACACCCATGGACCAGCCGTCGGAGACGATGTGATGCATCGTCACGAGGAGGACGTGCGTCTCTTCCGCCAACCTCAAGAGAGCCGTGCGCAGCAGGGGCCCGTGGACGAGGTGGAAGGAGCGCCGGGCCTCATGCGCGGCAAGCCGTAGTGTCTCCGCCTCGCGCGCGGACTCCTCCAGGCCGGACAGGTCCTCCACGGGGAGAGCCCAGGTCGCCGGTGCGTGGATGCGCTGGAATGGCTGGCCCTCCTCTTCGAAGAAGGTGGTGCGCAGCGCTTCATGCCTCGTCACCAGCGCCTCGAACGCGCGGCGTAGGGCCTCCACGTCGAGGCGGCCCAGGAGGCGCAGCGCGACGGGGAGGTTGTAGGACGCGTCATCCGGCACCAGCTGGTCCAGGAACCAGAGGCGCTGCTGCGCGAAGGAGAGAGGCTGGGGACCTTCGGTGCGCGTGCGAGTCAGAGGCGGCAGGCGCGTACCGGTAGAGACGCGCTGCAACTTCTCCGCGAGCGCGGCGATGGTGGGGGCCTCGAAGAGGGCACGAAGCGGCAGCTCCACGTCGAACGCGGCACGTACGCGGGCCACCAACTGCGTGGCGAGCAGGGAGTGGCCCCCCAACTCGAAGAAGTTGTCCGTGCGGCCTACGGTGGGCACACGAAGCACTTCGCTCCAGAGTGCCGCGAGCTTCTCCTCCAGCGGCGTCGCCGGGGCCTCGTAGACGTGCGAAGCCCGAAGCACGCTCGCATCCGGAGCAGGGAGGGCCTTGCGGTCCACCTTGCCGTTGGACGTTAGTGGCAGCGTCTCCATGGAGACGAAGGCCGCGGGCACCATGTACTCAGGCAGGTGCTGCTTGAGGTGCGCGCGAAGGGCCGTGATGTCGAGGGCTTCACCCACGACGTAGGCGACGAGGCGCTTGTCGCCCGGCGATTCTTCGCGGGCGAGCACGACGGCGTCCTTCACGGCAGGGGCGGCGCGCAGGGCGTTCTCGACCTCGCCCAGCTCGATGCGGAAGCCGCGCACCTTCACCTGCGCGTCGATGCGGCCGACGAAGTCCAACTGGCCATCCGTACGCCAACGCACCACGTCGCCCGTGCGATAGAGGCGAGCCCCCTCCTCACCGGAGAAGGCATCCGGCACGAAGCGCTCGGCGGTGAGTCCCGGCCGTCCCGCGTACCCACGCGCCACGCCGATGCCGCCAATGTGCAGCTCGCCGCGTACACCCACGGGGACGGGCTGCCCGTGCGCGTCCAACACGTAGACACGCACGTTCGCCAGCGGCTTGCCGATGGACGGCACGCTCCCATCCGCTACCACCTCACCGAAGGTGGCGATGACGGCGGCTTCAGTGGGGCCGTAGGTGTTGAGCAATCGCCGTCCCGGAGCCCAACGCGCGACGACGTCCGCGGGCAGGGCTTCGCCGCCGGAGATGACGGTGCGCACCTTGGGCAGTCCTTCGGAAGGCGTGGCCGCCAGTGCCGCGGGGGTGAGGCTGACGACACTCAACTCCTGCTCACGCAACAGCACGGGCAGCGGTGCGCCCGGCATCAGCTTCTCCAGCGGCGCGAGCACCAGCGTGGCGCCGTTGCAGAGCGTGGTGAAAATCTCCTCCACGGAGAGGTCGAAGCTGAGGCTGGCGAACTGCAACACTCGGCTGCCAGGGCCGATGCCGTACGCCACCGCTTCGTGGGTGACGAGGTTGGCGACGCTGCGGTGCTCCACCGCCGTGCCCTTCGGTGTACCCGTGCTGCCCGAGGTGTAGAGCAGGTACGCCATGTTGGCGGGCGTCACGCCCGTCACGGGCGCATCCGTCGGCTCAGCGGAGAGAGCGCCGCGCTCGGTGTCCAGGCAGAGCGCGCGGGCATGCAGCGCCTCGGGGAACCGGTCCACCAGTGGCTGCTGGGTGACGAGCACCTGGGCCGCGCTGTCCTCCAGCATGAAGGCCAGGCGCTCACGAGGCAGGAGCGGATCCACCGGGACCCAGGCACCACCGGCCTTCAGGATGCCAAGCAACCCGATGACGATATCGAGAGAGCGCTCGACGCTGAGGGCGACGCGGACCTCCGGGCCCACGCCACGACGGCGCAGCGCATGCGCAAGCTGATTGGCGCGCGCATCCAGTTTCGCGTACGTCAACTGCGTCCCCTCGAAGACAGCAGCCACCGATTCCGGAGCGCGGCGCACCTGCGCTTCGAAGAGCGAGTGCATGCACGCTTCGGGGAACGGCGCGCGCGTGGCGTTCCACTCCACCAGCACCTGCTGCCGCTCCTCCCCCGCGAGCAACTGCAACGACGACACGCGGCGGTCCGGATGCGCGACGAAGCCCTCCACGAGCCGCCGCAGGTGCTGCATCATCCGCACGATGGTCGACCTGTCGAAGAGGTCGGTGTCGTACTCCAGCTCTCCCGTGAAGCCGTCCTCGCTCCGCGCGAGCGACAGCGTGAGGTCGAACTTCGCGGAGGCGCCCGTGCGCTCCTCGACCTGCACCTTCACGCCCGCGAGCGAGAGGTCCACCTCCGGGATGTTTTGCATGAGGAACAGCACGTTGAACAACGGCGACCCGCGCAGGTCGCGCATCGGCTGGAGCTCTTCGAACGGCACGTACTGGTTCGCGAGCACCCCCAGCGTGGTGGTGCGCACGCGGCCCAGCAGCTCCCGCACGGTGGGCTCGCCGCCCATCCGGGTGCGCAGCACGAGCGTGTTGATGAAGAACCCGAGCAGTCCCTCCAGCTGCGCGTCGTTCCGGCCCGCCACGGAGGACCCGATGCTCACGTCGTCCTGACCGGAGTAGCGGCCAATCAACACCTGGAGCGCGCCGAGCAGGAACATGAAGGGCGTGATGCCCTCGCGCACGCAGAGGGCCTCCACGGCCTGCGTCAGCTCCAGGGGGAACGCGACCTGCATCAGGGCGCCGGGATGCGCCTCGCGGAGGCCTCGCGGACGGTCGGTGGGCAGCTCCAGCACGGACGGCATCCCCTCGATCTGCTGGCGCCACCAGTCGAGCTGCCGCTCCTTCTCCGCGCCCGACAGCCACTGGCGCTGCCACACCGCGAAGTCCGCGTACTGGAAGGGCAGCGCGGGCAGGACGGGCTGCGTCCCCGCCACCAGGGCCCGGTAGGCCTCCGACAGCTCCCGCATCAGGATGCTCATGGACCAGCCGTCGAAGACGGCGTGGTGGAGGGTCAGCAGCACCAGGTGCTCCTGCTCATCCAGCACCAGCGCCGACACGCGCAGCAGCGGTCCTTCCTCCAGGTTGAACGGGAGCCGCACCTCCAGCTCCGAGCGGCGCTTCACCTCCGCGTCGCGCTGCTCCGGCGAGAGGGCGCGCAGGTCCACCACCGGCAGCACCAGCGGCTCGGGCGGTGCGATGACCTGCACGAGCGCGCCGGTGTCCGGCCGCAAGGTGGTGCGCAGCGCCTCGTGACGGTGCACCACCAGCTCCAGGGCGCGGCGCAGGGCCTCCAGGTTCAGCACCCCGGTCAGCCGCAGCGAGAACGGCATGTTGTACGCGGCCGAGCCCGGATCGAGCTGCTCCAGCACCCAGAGGCGCTGCTGCGCGAAGGACGCGGGCAGCTTCTGGGTGCGCGGCACCGGCACCACCGGGGGCGGACCCTCGGAGCGCGGCTCCTTCGCCGAGGCCGCGATGCGCGCCGCCAGGTCCGCCACCGTGGGGGACTCGAACAACGCCTGCAGGGGCAGGTCCACCTGGAACGCCGTGCGCAAGCGCGACGTCAGCCGCGTGGCCAGCAGCGAGTGCCCTCCCAGCTCGAAGAAGCTGTCGGTGGCGCCCACCCGCTGCACCTGGAGGAGCGACGCGTAGAGCTCCGCGACCTGGGCCTCCATCGGCGTGCGCGGCGCGACGAACTCGCGCGCGGCTTCCGTGGACACATCCGGCGCGGGAAGCGCCTTGCGGTCCACCTTGCCGTTGGGCGTCAGGGGCATCGCGTCCAGCACGACCAGCGCGGACGGCACCATGTACTCGGGCAGCCGCTCCTTCATGAGCGCGCGCAGGGCTTGGGACTCCAGCGTCTGTCCGGGCCGCGCCACCACGTAGCCCACGAGCCGCGCGTCGGCCCCGCCGCCGCGCACCACCACGGCGGCGTCGCGCACGCCCGGGGCCTGGCTCAGCACCGCTTCAATCTCTCCCAGCTCGATGCGGTAGCCGCGCAGCTTCACCTGGTTGTCGACGCGGTTGAGGTACTCCAGCACGCCGTGGGCGGCCCACCGCACGCGGTCGCCCGTGCGGTACACGCGCAGGCCCGGCACGCCGCCGTACGCGTCCGGGATGAAGCGCTCCGCCGTGAGGTCCGGCCGGTGGAGATAGCCCCGGGTGACGCCCTCGCCGCCGATGAACAGCTCGCCCGGCACGCCGCGCGGCACCGGGTTCAGCCCGCTGTCCAGCACGTACACCTGCGTGCCGGAGATGGGCCGGCCAATCGGCACGCCGCCCGTGCCCGAGGCCACCGCGTGCGCGGTGGACCACACCGTCGTCTCCGTGGGGCCGTACACGTTCCACAACACGCGGCAGCGCGGGAGCAGAGACTCGGCCAGCTCGCGTGGCAGGGACTCGCCGCCGGTGAGGGCCGTCAGCTCCGGGCCCCGCCAGTCCGTCTCCAGCAGCAGCCGCCAGGTGCTCGGCGTGGCCTGGAGCACCGTCGCCCCGCACTGCCGGAGCAGGCCCGCCAGCCGCGAGCCGTCCACGGCGATGTCCCGCGACGCGATGACGACCTGCCCGCCCACCGACAGCGGCAGGAACAGCTCCAGCACCGCGATGTCGAACGACAGCGTGGTGACGGCCACCAGCACGTCCTTCGAGGACATGCCGGTCGTCTCACGCAGCGCCGCCAGGAAACGCGCCACCGCGCCGTGCGGCACCTGCACGCCCTTGGGACGGCCGGTGCTGCCGGAGGTGAAGAGCACGTACGCCACGGCCTCCGGCGGCACCGCGTCGCGCAGCGGCGAGCCGTCCTCCGCCGCGATGGCCTCCGCGTCCCCGTCCAGCAGCACCACGCGCGCCGCGTGCGGCGGCAGGATGGACTCCAGCGAGCGCTGCGACACCAGCACCGGCATCCCGCTCGCTTCCACCATGTACGCCAGCCGGTCCGTGGGGAACGCAGGGTCGAGCGGCACGTAGGTGCCCCCGGCCTTCAGCACGGCGAGCACCGCCACCAGCATGTCGAGCGAGCGCTCCACGCACAGGCCCACCCGCACTTCCATGCCCACGCCCTGCCGGCGCAGGTGACGCGCCAGCCGCGAGGCCCGTGCCTCCAGCTGCGCGTACGTGAGCGACTGGTCCCCGAACGTGGCGGCGACCGCGTCCGGCGTGAGGTCCACCTGGGCTTCGAAGGCGCCGTGCTGTGTGCTCCACGGCAGCGGGGCAGGGCGGGGTGGCTGCCAGTCGATGAGCACCTCGTGGCGCTCGGCGTTGGTGAGCAGCGGCAGACGGGAGACGGCCTCGTGCGGACGGCGGACGGCGCCCTCCAGCAACACGCGCAGGTGCTCCGCCATGCGCGCCATCGTGGGCGCGGTGAAGAGGTCGGAGTCGTATTCGAGGAAGCCCTTGAGGCCGGCTTCCGTCTCCAGCACCTGGAGCATCAGGTCGAACTTCGACGTGAGCGTGTCCAGCTCCATCGCCTCCAGCTTCACGCCCTCCACGGACGCCGCGCCGCGGAAGGAGGCCTGGAGCGTGAGCATCACCTGGAAAAACGGCGTGCGCCCCTGGGTGCGCTCCGGGCGCAGCTCCTCCACCAGCCGCTCGAAGGGGAAGTCCTGGTGCTCATGCGCCGCGAGCACCGTCTCGCGCACCTGGTGCAGCAGCGCGCGGAAGGACGCGGAGGGCTCCACCTGCGTGCGCAGCACCACCGTGTTGACGAACAGGCCGATGAGGCCTTCGACCTCGCCGCGTGTGCGGCCCGCCACCGGCGAGCCCACCGTCACGTCCTCCTGCCCCGCGTAGCGCGACAGCAGCACCTGCCAGCCCGTCAGCAGCACCATGAAGAGCGAGGCGCCCTCCTGCTGCGCCAGGGCCTTCAGCGCGTCCGTCAGCTCACGCGCCAGCAGGAGCTCATGCCGGGCGCCCCGGCCGCTGCGGCCCGCGGGGCGGGAGAAGTCGGTGGGCAGCTCCAGCGCGGAGGGCACTCCAGCCAGCTGGCGCTTCCAGTAGTCGAGCTGCTTCTCCAGCCGAGGGCCCTGCATCCACTCGCGCTGCCAGACGCCGAAGTCCGCGTACTGGATGCCCAGCGGCGGCAGGGGCACGGCCTGTCCGCGTGCGAGCGCGCCATAGAGGAGCGCCACCTCACGCACCAGCAACGTCATGGACCAACCGTCGGAGACGATGTGGTGCACCACCACCACGAGCAGGTGCTCCTTCGACGCGGACGTCAGCAGCAGCGCGCGCAGCAGCGGGCCCTTCGCGAGGTCGAAGGGCCGGGCCGCGGCTTCACGCGCCAGTCGCCACGCTGCTTCCGGCGGCGAGCCCGTGAGGTCGTGATGCTCCAGCGCGGGCGCCGGCTCCGGCGACACCACCTGCACGGGGCCGGCTTCGTCCTCGCGGAAGGTGGTGCGGAGCACTTCATGACGGCGCACGACTTCGCGCAGCGCGCGCTCCAGCACGGCCACGTCGAGCGCGCCCTCCAGGCGCACCGCCATGGGCACGTTGTAGAGGGACGTGCCGGGCTGCAGCTGATCAATGAACCAGAGGCGCTGCTGGGCGAAGGACAGGGGCAGCGGGCGCGTGCGCTCCCGCACCGGGATGAGGCCTTGGACGGAGTTGCCGGCGATGGCCTTCTGCGCGGCCATCTTCTTGAGCAGCTCCGCGCGCTTCTCCGGTGAGAGGTTCGCGATCCGCTTCGACAGCTCCTGGCTCATCTTGTGTACTCCGCGCTCGGGGACGCCATCGCGAGCGCCACTCGGGGCAGTGGCATTCGCGAGAAGTCAGACCTGCTGCTGATTCCGGATTGCCGCCCTGGACCGCTCTCTCTTGAGAAGCAGGGGGTGGGTCAAATCCGCACTGGCCACGCTATTCCGTGGGCAACCGAGCTGTCATGGGGGCGCCCAGCCGGAAGGCCGAGTGAATTCGAGCATTTGCGGGAAGAGGCTGGATCCCCGAACTCATCACCGGAAGGACTCACGGTGTCGCTCAGAGGGGAACCTGCTCGCGGGGTCGTCCTCCCGCATGGAGTGGGAGCAGGCCTGGGGTTGGCCTGCTCGCCACCGGTCAGCGACTGCGTTTCAGCCCACCTTCGCCAGCGGCGGCGGCGCGGCCAGCACGGCCGGCGTGGGCACGGTGTAGCCCACGGCCAGGAGGATCTCCGCGATGGCGTCGCTGACGTTGGCCTGCGTGTCGTTGTACTCGGTGGGCTTGCAGAAGATGCACACCGCCAGGACGGGGCCCTGGAGCGTGAACTCCGCGATCTCCACCTGCGGCACGGGCTTCTCCTGGACGCCCTTCACCGTGACCATGCGATCCACCAGTGCCTGCTGGAGCACCGTCACGTCCACGCCATGCATCAGCGGCAACTTGACCGTCATCTTGCGGTACGGGTGGTGGCTGTAGTTGATGATGTTGTCGCTGAACATCTGGTTGTTGCCCACGGCGATCCGCACGTTGTCGGACGTGTCGAGCGTGGTGACGAACAGGCCGATCTCCTGGACGATGCCCACGACGCCGCCGGCTTCGATCTCCTCGCCCACGCGGAAGGGGCGCAGCACCAGCAGGAAGATGCCCGCGGCGAAGTTGGCCAGCAGCCCGGACCAGGCCGCGCCGATGGCGATACCCGCGGCGGCGATCAACGCGGCGAAGGACGTGGTCTCCACGCCCATCACCCCCAGGATGCCGACGATCAGCATCAACGTGAGCGTGCCGGTGAACAGCGAACCGACGTAGCGGATCAGCGTGGCGTCCAGCTGCCGCCGCTGCAGGCCCATGTCCAGCACCTTGCGGAAGCCGGCGATGATCGTCCGCCCGATGAACCAGATGAACAGCGCCCCAATGACCTTGAGCAGCAGCGGGAGCGCTTCGGTCAGGGCAAGTGACTTCAATTGAACGACGATTTCATCCATGGCTCGAACTCCCTTGACCCGGACCGGGTGTGCGCGTGCCTTTTGCACGGGACCGGCCGGGGCATGCAAGCCGGGTTGCCTTGAATCCACATTTTTCCAGGAGGGCCGTCCTGACCCGCCCGGGGTCGTGATGCCCGGGCCTTGCGTGGAGGGACCGAGAGGCCGACGTTGCGGCGCATGCGCCTGTTCCCGGTCGCGGTCTCGTTGTTCCTGAGTGCCTGCACGGCCTCCCGCGTCGCGGTGCCTCCGGCCCCGGGCGAGGAGGTGACGGTCTTCGTCCATGGGTACCGCGGGTCGTTCCTCGCGACGGCGGACGGCGAGCACGAGCGGGCCTGGGTGTCCGTGGGTGACGTGCTGACGCGCGGTGAGCGGTCGCTGGCGCTGCCATTTCCCGGGCAGCGGGCGACGCCGGGCTTCGGGCCGCTCGAGGCGGACGGACCGGTGACGCGCTTCACGGTGCTGCCGTGGGTGGCGCGCTACGACGTCTACAAGGGCTTCCTGGAGTTCGCGCGCGCGCGGCTGCCGGGCTTCATCGTCTTTGACTACGACTGGCGGCAGGACAACCGCGTGACGGCGAAGCGGCTGTGCGCGCTGCTGGATTCGCTCGCGGAGGCGCGGGGCGGCCGGGTGAAGGTGAACCTGGTGGCGCACAGCATGGGCGGGCTGATCACCCTGCACTGCCTGCGCTACGGCACCGGGGACGACACGGGCGAGCCCACGTGGGCGGGCGCCCGGCACGTGAAGCGCGTGGTGTTCCTGGGCACGCCGTTCCGGGGCGCGCCGGGCATGTTCGACGACTTCACCCTGGGCACGCCGGTGGGGCGCAACCGGGCGCTCCTGTCACCGGAGGCGCTCTTCACCTTCGCGTCCGCGTTCCAACTGCTGCCGGCGGAGAGCGACTTCTTCGTCGACGCGAGCGGCCAGCCGGTGACGTTCGATGCCTACCGACCGGACGCGTGGGTCGACGGCGGGTGGGGCGTGTTCCAGGACCCGGCGGTGCAAAAGCTGCCCGCGTATCGCCAGTGGCTGGAGCGCATGCTCAAGGCGCGCTCGGAGCTGGCGCGGGCCCTTGCCGAGAACGATGGACCGCCGCCGCCCTTCCGCACGCTGGCGGTGGTGGGCGTGGGGCATCCGTTGATCAAGTCGTTCCGGATCATCGACGGGAAGCCCACGTTCGAGGATCCGGTGCTCGCGGACGGAGATGGTTCGGTCCTGACGGCGCGGGCCTTGCCGCCGCCGCCGCTCCACGTGGACCGGCTGGAGACGCAGGCGGACCACGTGGGGATGATGGGCGACGAGGAGGTCCAGGAGGCCGTCGCGCGCTTCGTCACCGGCGACTGAGGCGGAGCGGCTCAGTCGCCCTGGATGGCGGCCTGCCAGTCGCCGTCCGCGGAGATGCCCACGCGCATGCCGATGTAGCTCTTCTCCTTGCGCATGTCGGTGATCATCGAGTCCGGATAGATGCCCTTGAGCAGGGCGAAGTCCGCCTCGGTGGCGCCTTCACGGAAGGCGGTGGGCCACCAGTAGAGATTGCCCTCCTGGTAGAAGGGGAGGTTGAGGACGTGGACCAGCCGCGCCAGCACCGGCTGCGGGCTGTCCTTCCACTCCTCCTGGATGCGCCAGGTGGTGGCCATGTCCTGGTCGGGGTCGTAGGAGAAGCGCACGCTCGGGCCCTTCTCGTCGCCCAGCTTCTGGAGGCCCGCGTAGTCGCACGCCACGGCGGCCTTGATGATGCGCTCGCGCATGGACGCCACGGCCGGGGGCAGGGGCTTCGCGGTGGGCTTGGGGAT
>NZ_RAWN01000268.1:0-10407 GCF_003668895.1 Corallococcus sp. AB045 | reverse complement strand
CCCATGAACGCCCCGCCCTTCTCCCCTCCTCCCTTCCCGGACACCGGCAACGCCGTGCGGTCCGCGAACGCCATCCGCGAGGGCGTCCTCGCGGAGGTGCGCAAGGCCGTGGTCGGGCAGGACGAACCGCTGGAGCTGATGCTCTGCGGGCTCGTGGCCGGCGGGCACATCCTCCTGGAGGGCGTGCCCGGCGTGGCCAAGACGCTGATGGCCAAGGCGCTGTCGCGCAGCGTGGGCGCGGAATTCAAGCGCATCCAGTTCACGCCGGACCTGATGCCCGCGGACATCCTGGGCACCAGTGTCTTCGACCTGAAGTCGCAGGCCTTCGTGCTCGCGCGAGGCCCCATCTTCACGGATCTGCTGCTGGCGGACGAAATCAACCGCGCCCCGGCGAAGACGCAGTCCGCGCTGCTGGAGGCCATGCAGGAGCGCGCCGTGTCGCTGGAGGGCAAGAACCTCCAGCTGTCCCCCATGTTCACGGTGTTCGCCACGCAGAACCCGGTGGAGTCGGAAGGCACGTACCCGCTCCCCGAGGCACAGCTGGACCGCTTCCTCCTGAAGATCGACGTGGGCTACCCCGCGCCGGAGGAGGAGGACGCCATCCTCGAATCCGTGCATAGGGGCTTCGACTCGGGCGACCTGACGCGCGCGGGCATGAACGCGGCGGTGACGAAGGACGACCTGCTCCAGGCCCGCGCGGCGCTCAACACGGTGAACGTGGAGCCGCCGGTCCTCGGTTACATCCGTAAGGTGGTGGCGGCGACGCGCAGCTCGCCCAACATCCGTCTGGGCGCGGGGCCGCGCGCGGGCGTGCACCTGCTGCTCGCGTCGAAGGCGCTGGCGGCACTCAGGGGCCGCGACTTCGTCACGCCGGACGACGTGCGCTTCCTGGTGGGCCCGGTGCTGCGCCACCGCCTGCTCCTGTCGCCGGACGCGGAGCTGGACGGGGCCTCGTCCGCGGACGTGCTGCGCGAGGTGGTCCAGGGCGTCGAGGTCCCCCGGTGATTCCCTCCGAGCGCCTGTGGGGGCTGCTTGCCCTGCTCGCGCTGCCCATGGCGCTGGCGGGCTTCTTCCCGGGCCTGGGCGGCGCGGTGCTGGCGTTGGACGCGCTGGCCGTGGCGCTGGCCGCGTTCGACTTCCTCCAGGCCCGCCGCGTGCGGCTGGAGGTGGAGCGCCTGCTGCCGGAGCGCCTCAACGTGGGCGTGGCCAATCGCGTCGAGCTGCGCCTGGTGCACCGGGGCGGAGGCACGGTGGAGGTGCGCGTGAAGGACGACGCGCCGCCGTCGTTCACCCCGGAGCCCTCGGAGGCCACGCTGCGCCTCACGCCGGACAGCCAGACGCAGTGGGTGTACCGGGCCACGCCCACGAAGCGCGGCAAGTTCAGATTCGGCGCCGTGCACGTGCGCGTGAGGGGTCCGATGGGGCTCGTCTCGCACGAGCGCACCTTCCCGGCTGAACGCTCCGTGTCGGTGTACCCGGACCTGCGAGGGGCCCGCAGGCTGCTGTTGTCCGGTGCGGCGCTGGACCTGGTGAACCTGGGGCTCAGGCAGCTGCGGCGTGACGGCCAGGGCAGCGAGTTCGCGCGCCTGCGCGACTACACCCAGGGCGACAGCGTGCGCGACGTGGACTGGAAGGCCACCGCGCGCCGGGGCAAGCCGGTGACACGGGTGCTGGAGTCGGAGCGCTCGCAGGCGCTGATCATCTGCGTGGACGCCGGGCGCTCCATGGCGGCCCAGGTGGACGGCCTCACCAAGTTGGATCACGCGGTGAACGCGGCGCTGTTCCTCGCCTTCGTGGCCATCCGCAACGGGGACCGCGTGGGACTGGCGCTCTTCGCGGACGGAGTGAAGGCCTACCTGCCGCCCGCCGCGGGCCGGGGCCAGTACCGCAAGCTGGTGGACACGCTCTACTCCGCGACGCCCAGCCTCACGTACGTGGACTACCTGGCGCTCTTCAAGGAGCTGAACGTGCGCCTCAACCGGCGCAGCCTGCTGTGCGTCTTCACGGACTTCCTCGACGAGGAGCAGGCCGGAACGCTGGTGGCCCCGCTGCACCGCCTGGCGCGCCGCCACGTCCCCCTGTGCCTGTCCGTGAAGGACACGGCGTTGCAGAAGCTGCTGCGCACGCCGCCGTCAGGACCGGAGGAAGCGTTCCAGCACGCGGTGGCGTCGGAGCTGCTCACGGACCGCGAGGTGCTCAAGGCGCGCGTGAGCAAGGGCGGCGTGCAGATGCTGGACGTCGCGCCCGACGAACTGAGCCTCGCGGCCGTGAATCGGTATCTCGACATCAAGGCGCGCGGCGTCCTCTAGAGGGGCCACATGATCCGGGCGGCATTCCAGACGGCGGACTTCACGGCGGTCCCCGTCGACGACAACGACACGCACCTCGTGCAGCCGCTCCTCGACCGCTGCGAGGACTACCACCAGATTGCCTACGGCCGTCCCGCCCTCCCGGATCAGGCCCGGAACATCCCTCGCGAAAGGCCCCCCACGCTCGGCCCAGGACAGGGCCGCCTCTTCGCGCTTCGCGACGCGCAGGGCAGCCTCGCGGGGATGCTCGAAGCCCTGCGTGACTTTCCTGCGCCGGGAGAGTGGTACATCGGCCTGCTCCTCCTCGCGCCAGAGGCCCGAGGCCACGGCCGGGGCGAGGCCGTGCTGAGCGCCTACGCGGACTACGTGCGCGCGAACGGCGGCCGGCTGCTTCGGGTGGCGGTGGTGGAGCACAACGAGGTCGGTCGCCGCTTCTGGACGCGCGTGGGCTTCCAACCGGAGCAATGGGTGGGCCCCATCGAGCAGGGCCTCCGTTGGAACCGGGTCCTGAAGATGACGAAGGTCCTCGACTAGGCCTCGGGCCCCTCGCGCAGCCAGCCCACGAAGCGCGTGTCCGGCACGTCGCCGCGCACGCGGTGCAGGCCCCGCTTGAACAGCGCGTAGACGCGGAAGAAGCGCTCCAGGCCCGCGCGCTCCGACGCCGTCATCGGATGCGTCCCGCACACCACCTTCGGGTCGCCCTTCCCCGCGTCGATGAAGCCCAGCACGGCCACCACCGGCACGCGCACGCGCTGCCCCTGCGACAGCCGAGGCCCCAGCACCACCGCGTCCAGCGGGTCCCCGTCATCCGACAGCAGGCCCGGAATGGAGCCGTAGTTGTACGGACACGGCAGCGGCGACACGAAGTCCACGGAGCCGTCCGCGCGCCGCTTCACCATCGAGAAGCGCGGGCACTCAATCAGCACCTCCGGCTCGCGAGGCAACGGAGGCACGGCCAGGTCCGGCCCAATCATCCCGCCAGCTCCGCCGTCGCACGCGCATCCCCGCGCCGGCCGCGCATCCAGTCCGACAGCAGGTACGCGTAGACGCCCGCCCCCACCGTGAGCGCGAAGCCGACCTTGAAGGCCACCGACAGCTTCGGCGGGTGGATTTGCGACACGGTGCCTTCGATGAAGCCCGCGAGCACGAACAGCACCAGCGTGCCGAACAGCATCTTCACCGCCGTCACCGCCTCCTTGCGCAGCGCCTGCCCACGAGACAACCCACCCGGCGCCACCATGCCCCGCGCGATGACGAGCCCCGCCGCGCCCGCGATGCAGATGGCCGAAATCTCCGGGATGCCGTGCGGAAGGATCCACGCCCAGAACCACCCGGCCATCCCCTTCGCCGCGTAAACCTGCGCGAGCGCCCCCAGGAACAGGCCGTTGGTGAACAGCATCACCGCCGTGCCCAGCCCCAGCGTGACACCCAGCGCGAACGCCAGGAACGCCACCTGGATGTTGTGCGTGAAGAGGAACGTCGTGAACTGGGCCTGCTCCTCCACGCTCATCCCCTTGCCCGCGGCCTCGTCGGCGGCGCGCTTCACGGGGTCCATGCTCACGTGCTGCTCGGGCACCAGGTAGTGCGCGGCATCCGGATCCACCACCATGCCCACGTAGCCGAAGCCCGCGCCCGCCAGGAACAGCAGCACCGACGCCACGTACATGCGCCACTCGTGGTGCAGGAGCGCAGGGAAGCCGCGCGCCACGAAGGCCCACACGTCCGCGAACCGGGGCCGGCTTCCCGGGTACGTCAGCGCGTACGCGCGGCCCACCAGGTCGTTGAGGTACGCGCTCACGTCCGCGGATCCGCTGCGCGCGCGCACCCACAACAGGTCGCTGGAGACGGCGCGGTACAGCTTCCCCAACGAGCGGGCCTCGTCCAGGCTCAGCTTGCGCAGTCCCTCGCCCTCGGACTTGTCCAGCAGCGACTCCAGTTGCTGCCAGCGCGGACGCCGCGTCTCGATGAACTCCGCCATCTCCATGGGCCCACTCTAACCGAGCCCGGAAACGGCGAGGCGCCGGCCGCCCGCCCCGTTTCGAGGGAGGACTCCGGCGCCCCGGTGCTTCAGGACCACGGAAGCGCTACTTGACCAGCTTCTCCAGCGGCTTCGCCTCGGTGGAGGCCTGGGCCTCCGTCCACTCGACGACCGGCGTCTGCCACGCCATGCCCGTCTCCGCCGGGTCCGTGTCCAGCTTCTCGAAGTCGAAGCCGTCACCGCCGAAGTACAGGTACTCCACCGTGGCGACCGTGTACTCCTTCTTCGGATCCAGCGCCTTGCCCTGGGCGTCCTTGAACTTGCCCTTGCCCGCCGGGGTGAAGCCGGCCACGAGCGCGTCCGGGTTCGCCAGCTGCTTGGCCAGGTCCTCGCCCTTGAGCTTCACGGTGAGCAGCGAGTTCTCGAACGGCATCGCCGAGTACACGCTGCCCAGCGTCACCTCACCCTTGGCCAGGCCATTGCGGATGCCGCCCTTGTTGAGGATGGCGCCGTCGGTGTTGAGCTGCGTGCGCACCGCGCCCGCCACCCACTTCGCCATCAGCGGCGAGTCCTGCGGGATGCCCGTCTTGGTGAAGCCGATCTTCCGGCCCAGCGCCTGGTCCACCTTCGTCTGCCACTCCGCGATGCGCTTCGCCGTCTCCGCGTCCGGCGTACCGCCCGCGACCGCGACGACCTTCGTGTCCACGCCGGTCAGCTTCTGGCCCGCGGCCTTCGACGGGTCGAACTTCAGCTGCGCGCGCAGGTACGAATCAAAGCCGCGGCCCAGCGACGCGTAGGTGGTGTCACCTTCCGTCTTCACGCCCGGGGCATCCGTGCCGCAGCGGCCACCGGCCACCAGCGACACCTTCCAGTCCGCGTGCTTCGCCAGCACCGGCTGCAGGTCCGTGGGGCACTGGTCCGCGACAATCACCACCACGTCCGCGCCCGCCTTGCGCGCCTCCGGAACGGCCGTGTTCAGCGCGTCCTCGTTGGGGGTGACCTCCAGGCCCTCCGCGCGGCCGGACATCGCCGTGCGCACCGTCTTCTGCGAGGTGAGGCCCACCACCGCAATCTTCAGGCCCCGCCGCTCGTAGACCTGGAACGCGGGCATGGACAGGTCCTTGGCCAGCGTCGCGTCCGTCACCTTCAGGTTCGCGGCCAGGAAGGGGAAGCCCCCGGCCGTGCGGTTCTTCAGGAAGGAATCCTTGGCGTACGACAGCTCGTGGTTGCCCAGCGCGGAGGCCGCATAGCCCATGTGCCCCATCACTTCGGCCGTCGGAGCACCCAGGAAGAAGGAGGAGATGGCCGGGCCCGTCCACAGGTCGCCCGTCGTCAGGGCGAGCGTGCCGGCATCCGCACAGGTCGCCTGGCCATCCTTCAGCGGACCGGCACAGTGCTTTTCATCATTCACCCAGCGGCCCATCAGCTCCGCGGCGCCGCCCTTGCCCTCGACGGGCAGAAGCTGGCCACGCGCGCTGCCGGTGACGAGCACCGTCACCTCGTTGGGCACGGCGGGCTTCGCGGGCTCGGCCGCCGGGGGCGTGGCCGGAGCCGGCGGGGGAGTCTTCTCACAACCCGCGAGGGCTCCCAAGGCGAGGACCAGCGCGCCGGACGACAGCGTGAGCTGGCGGGAAGGACGACGGAAGGGACGCAGCGAGAGAAGGTTCGGGTTCACGGTCGGGCCTTTAGCACATCCCCGCCGTGGTAGCGTGAGGCAATGACGGGCATGAAAGGCAAGGATTTCAAGCCTTTACAGGAGGAGAAGGACGGCGGGACTCCCAGTGGACGAGGGGACTCCCAGGGTCGGAACTTCGCCTCGGAGTTCTGGGGCGAGGTCCGGGGCGGCGCCGAGCACTTCCAGTCCACGAAGGGCCAGCTGCCCAAGGGCCGCATCCGCCAGTTCTTCTATGGGGTGGCCCTGCCCTTCCACATCGCCCGCGTCACGCTCGCGAGCCCCGCGGTCCGCGCCACCTACGTGAAGGTGACCGCGCTCCAGACGGCCTTCCTGCTGGCCATCGCCGCGGGGTGGGCGTTCCACGAGTTCGACGGCGACAAGGAGGAGAAGAGACAGGAGCGGAAGCACGAGACGCCCGAGGCCCGGGCCACGCGTGAGCAAGCGCAGGCCCGTATCGATCAGCGGGCGAAGGAGCTGGAGGCCGCGAAGGGCGATCCAGCCGCGATGAAGAAGGCGCTCACCGCGCTCATCGAAGAGGCCGTCAACGCGGGCAAGGCCGGCGACCTCCCCCCGAGCGAAGCCGCCACTGCCGCCGAGGATGCGGCCGATGAGGCCGCCGCTGCCGCCGAGGACGCGAAGGAGGAGCACAAAGGGGCCGGACAGGAGCCCCGCGCGGCCGAGCCGCAAGCCGGCTCCGAGCCGAACACCGGAGAGACCGCGAGCGACACCGAAGACGCGGAGGACTCCCTGGGCGACCAGATCTCCGCCATCGTCCGGGCGGAGGTGGAGGAGGCCCTCCGGGATGTCCCGAAGGCGAACGCGAAGGGCCCGCGCATCCAGAAGGAACGCCAGAAGAAGGGGTTCAACGTCGACGCGCCGCAGGTGCGCAACGGCGTCTTCTTCCTGGGCAGCTGGGAGTTCTGGGCGCTCTTCTTCGGCTCGCTGAGCGCGGTGCAATGGATCGTCGTCGCCCTGTCGCGCGACTACCACACGGTCATCTCCCGCGAGGCCAGCCTCGCCACCGGAGTGCCGCCCGAGGACCCCGACATCACCCCGCACGTGCGCCTCAACGTGCCCTGGCTGCGCGCCAAGCTCCAGCGCCGCTGGAGGGCCTTCCTGCTGTTCGTGATGGGGATGCCCGCCATCATCCTGCTCTGCATCCCCCTGTGCTGGTTCCCGCGCTCGTTCACCCTCCTCAGCGGCGCCTGGGGCTTCTGGTGGCTCCTCGTCTTCACCGCCGCCAAGAGCGACCGCGCGTGGATGGCCCCCGTCACGCGTCCGCCCTGGTTCGTGCGCGTCTGGAGCGCGCTGCCCGCCCTGCACGGCTGGCCCCTGCGCAACTACGTGGCGCGCCTGGCCCGCCGCGCGGAGGGCGTCGCCGCGCCCATCGCCGTCGTGGAGCGTCAGCCGTGGGTGTTCGCGGGGCTCGCGCTCACGCGGTTCGTGGGCAGCCTCCCGCCGTTCCGCTGCTTCACGCGGCCGTTCATCTCGGTGGCCTCGGCGCACCTCATCGGCCTGGACCCCGCGCAGCCGCCCGCGCTCAAGAGCGGCGAAGCCACGCCCGCGCACTGCGCGGGGGACTGACTCACACGTCCGAGGGCGCGTTGCCTTCGGGCGGCAGGCCGCCAATGCCCTCCAGCGGCGCGTGGGGCTGCTGGGGAGCGCCCAGCTCCAGCCGCTGACCCTCTTCACGGCGCGCGGGCAGGTCGATGACGCTCTGGAGCTGCTGGCTCACGGAGCGGAAGAAGCCGGTGAGCAGCTCCGGCCGGTCCGCGAGCAGGTCCAGGAAGTCGCGCCGGTCGATGACGAGCACGCGCGAGTCCACCGCGGCCACCATGTCCGTGGGCCGGGGCGCGCCGTCGAGCAGGCTCACCTCGCCGATGGCCTCCTTCGCCTGGAAGCGCAGCACGTGCTCGCCGTTGCGGAACGCGTCCACCGCGCCCTCGACGATGACGTAGAGCGCGTCGCCCGGGTCGCCCTGGCTGTAGAGCCGCTGGCCCGCCTTGTAGGACGCCTCGCGCGCCACCTCCGCGATGGCGGCGATGTCGTCCACGTCGCTCTGCGAGAAGACGCTCACGCCCTCCAGGGCGAACATCCGTTGGACGATGGTATCGCTCATGTCACCCTCCTGCGGGAGCACGTCCAGGCCGTTCACCCGCGCCACGTGGCGGGCGCACGCGCGCAGCACCAGGTCCTCACTCTGCACGAGCCCCGCCAGCCGCCGCCATAGACGGCCCGGCGCTCCGGGCGGCAACTCGCGGTGGTGGGCCTCCACCTGCTCCATCACCAGCTCGCGCTCCTCCTGCGCCACCAGGTTCTCCAGCAGCTCCAACGCATAGGCGCGGCGGCGCGAGTCGTTGCCCACCAGGTGCTGGTGGATGCGGCGCATGGCCTGCGGCGGATGCAGGAGTCCCAGGAGGAAGAACGACAACTCCAGCGCCTGATCCAACCGGTCGCCCACCGCACGGGTGAGCAGCGACTGGGGCCCCAGCGCCGCCTGCACGTCACGGAAGGCCCCCACCAACTGGCGGTACGTGTCGCGGCGGCGGCCCAGCGCCTCGTGGATGCGGTCCACGTCCACCGGGTGATCCGGCTGCTCCTCGCGCAGGCGCGACAGCTGCGCGCCAATGCGGAAGTGCAGCGCCGCGTCGTCACGCACGTTGGAGAACAGGAGCGCGTTGAGCGCCGCGGACGAACCGATGCCGCGCAGCACACGGGGCAGTTGCATCCGCATGGCCAGCGGCGCGGCCTTGTTGTTGAGCTGCAGCTCCAGCAGCGGCGTCACCGCGTCGCCCAGCTGCACCAGCGACTCGCGCGCGGCCGGACGCTCCTCGCGCCAGCCGAGGAACGGCAAGAGGCGCGGCGCCAGCTCCACGTAGCCGCCCTCGCCCACCGCCGTCAGCGCCACGCGCCGCACGGAGATGTCCATGTCCTCCAGGTAGAGCGACAGCGGCCCCGCGAAGCGAGGGTCCTTCAGCCGGCCCAACAGCCGCGCCACCTCGCGCCGCTCGGCCACGGGCGCGTGGTCGCCCTTCGCCAGCAACTCGCGCAGGGACTCCAGCGCCGCGGAGTTGCCCTGCGTGCGCATCAGCGCGCCAATGGCCGCGCAGCGAAGGCCCACGTCGGAGCTGGTGAGCAGCGGCGGCAAGAGCCGCTCCGCGCGCTCCGGGGACAGCCGCGCCAGGGCCCACACGGCCTGGTCGCGGGGGCGCCGGGGGCCCTCCTCCACAAGCCGCTCCAGCATGGGCGCCAGCTCGCGCGCCTCCATGGACAGCGCCAGCGTCACGCCGCGCTCCTGCACGCGCTCGTGGGGATGGGAGAGGAGCGCGGCCAGGTGTTGCCGCAAGGGCGCGGCCTCCGCCTGCTCCAGCATGTCCACCGCGCGCAGCACCCGCTCCGGCGTGGGCGCGCCCAGCGCATCCACCAGCAGCTTCTGTGCCTCGCCGCCCAGCTCCACCTCTTCCTCTTCGTGCGCGCCCACCTGCTCGCCCAGCGCCGTGAGGTACGCGGGCTTCAGGCGCACGAGCAACAGGCCCAGCGCGGCGCACAGCATCACCACCGCCACCGCCATGGTGATGCCGTTGGCGCCCCGGCCCGCGCCGATGAGCAGCAGGCCCGCCAGCACCACGCCGCCCTTGCGCAGAAGGCCGTCCACCGCGCTCCGCAGCCCCTCGCGCTGCTCGTCCGGCACCGCCGCGTAGAGCAGCTGGATGCCCACCGGCAGGATGGAGTAGCTCACCGCCGTCTCCACCAGCCGCAACAGGTGCACCGGCCACAGCTGCCCGGTGGCCAGCGTGGCGCCCGCCAGCGGCGCGAGCACCAGCGGCACCAGCGCCAGGTACATGAGCAGGCCCATGCGCTTGAGCAGCCGCTCCGCCACGAGCAGCTGGAACGCCACGCAGAACAGGCCAATCCAAAGCTGCAACGAGCCGAACAGCGCCGCCAGCCCGTCCTCGCTCAGCGTGCCCTCCACGCGCAGGCGGAAGAGGTAGTCCACGAAGGACGACAGCACCGCGAACGCGATGCCCAGCGCCGCCAGCACCTGCGCGTACGGGCTCTCCCCCAGGTAGCGCCACGCCGGGAACCACGCCTGCAGCGAGCGCGTGCGAGGGGGCGGCGCCGGCTCCGCCTTGTGCAGGTGGTGGAAGATGGCGCCCGCGGCCAGCAGGCTCACCGCGCCGCTCACGACCACGGCGGGAGTGCCCAGCCGCACCGCCAGCGCCTGCACCAGCAGACCGCCCGCGATGCCGCCGCCCATGCCAAAGCCATTGAGCACGGTGAAGGCCCGGCGCGCCTCGCGCGCATCGAACGCGGACGCCATGCGGCCCCAGAAGCGGAACGACACGAACGTGCTGAAGCAGTCCGCGAACAGGTACAGCGCCAGCGCCGGCATGCGCTGCCCCGCGGACAGCGCCGCCGCCAGCCCCAAGGCCAGCACCCCGCCC
>NZ_RAWN01000021.1:0-69924 GCF_003668895.1 Corallococcus sp. AB045 | reverse complement strand
GCCCGGGAGGCGTCCAGGCGGGCTGGCGCCTCACCTGGGCCACGTCGATGCCGTCCAGCAGCATGGCCAACTGCGTGGCGTCCAGCGTCACCGCCTGCGCGCCCGCGTCCACCGGCGGCAGCCGGAATCGGCCCGCCTCCAATCGCTTGTAGAGGAGCACGAAGCCACCCCGGCTCCACGTCAGCACCTTGATGCGGTCGCCCCGCCTGGAGACGAAGGCGAAGAGGTGCCCCGAGTAGACGTCCTCACCCCACGCCGTGCGCACCAGCGTCATGAGACCATCAATCGACTTGCGCATGTCCACCGGCTCCACCGCCAGCACCACGCGCACCGAGGCAGGTAGGGCGAACACCCTCTCACCGCCCCAACGCGGTGACGAGCCGGGCCACGTACGCCACGTCGGTACCGACGGCGAATCGCACCCGCGCTCCGCTCGCGGCCACCACCTCCAGCATGGACTCCGTCGCTGCGGGACTCGCCGCCACCTGCACCGGCAAGAGTCTCACCGGCTCGACTCGCGACGGCGCGCTCCGTCGCGCCCGGTACACCCACGACTGCAACGTGCTCAGCCTCATGCCCCGCGCCAACGCGAACTCCCGCTGCGTCTGTCCGCTCGCCTCGAAGGCTTTCGCGACGCGCGCCCACTCCGGCTTCTCCACCTGCTTCGCCATGCCCGGAAGCGTCCGCCGCGCGCCGATACCCCGGCAATGCCTCACGGCACGTCGTTGGCCGGACGGTTACCACGCGCGAGGGTTGGCTCTACCTGGCCGTCGTACTGGACCTCTTCAGCCGGCGTGTCATCGGCTGGGCCATGGACCGATGCATCGACCGGCACCTGGTGCTCTCGGCCCTCGACATGTCGCTGAAAGGGCGCCGTCCCCCGGCGGGGTTGTTGCACCATTCGGATAGAGGCAGCCAATACGCAAGTGCGGACTACCAGCGAGCGCTGACTGACCGCGGCATCCAGTGCAGCATGAGTCGCAGGGGCAACTGCTGGGATAACGCCGTGGTGGAGAGCTTCTTCTCCACGTTGAAGACGGAGCTGGTGCACGAGCAGGACTTCCCGACGCGCGAGTCCGCGAAGGCCGCCTTGTTCGAGTTCATCGAGGTGTTCTACAACCGCAAACGGCGGCACTCCTCGCTCGGTTACGTCAGCCCCGTCGAGTTCGAGAAGGCTGCCTCACAGGTGCCGCTGGCTGCTTAACCCACCTGTCCACCGAGTCCGGGCAAGCTCACACGTCGACTGACGAGCACTGTCAGTAGCGGCCTTCATCAACCACAAGAGCCCGAGCACCACGCGGCGCTTCTACGCATCGCACGCCGTTTTGGCGAAGGTTCCTACATTGCGGTGAGCGCCGATGATTCATCTTGGAACTGGCCTTTATGTCGTCGAGGCCAGCATCACCACTCAAGTTCGGGATCCGCCTTTTTGATTATCGCAATGCGCCTCTATCGGCCGCTCGGTCCTGGTCGCGTTGGAGCCTCTTGCCCTCCCTCGGGAGAGACCGGCTGCTCGTTCCTGTCGGCTGGTGCGCCTGCTTCCTGTTTCGCGTCGATACCACGGGCAGGTGGTTCGTCCTTCTTGGTCCAGAAATGCGCGGCTCCGATGTATGCCGCCCCAAGCGCGAAGAGTCCCGCAATGATGGCACCAATAATGGTGGAGTTTCGGTACCAAGGCTTGAGGTCATCGGAACTGGCTGCACTTTTCCCAGTTCGAAAGCCCTGTTGGGTCGACTTCCCACCCGCGCTCGCTCGGATACGACCGCTTTCCGCGTTGAAGTCCTTCTGCTTCGACCCCTCGGTTGCCGTAGCGATGATCTCGGGAGGCGTTTTTTTCGATTTGTCGGATGGGGCCATGAGGTTCTCGTTTTGCTGCGGCGAGACTAGTGAGAATCCCCGCTGTTCGGAGTCTAGCGCGACCCCAACGAGGTTCCCTTCCCCTTCGACCTTAGTGTGGCTCAGATTAAGGCGCTCGACGTACCCGATGTTGATGGAGAGGCGCGTGTCGAAGAGGTTCTGGGTTGCTGTTCGATCGAACTGAGCAAGAGCCGCACGGACCTCAGGTAAATCCAGCTCCGGAGGCAGCCCTGGCGTGGTTGTCACCTGCTCGCTTGGCACTCCAGGCTTTTTTTTTGCGCGTCCAGGCTTTCGCGCCAAGGCCTCGTGATGGAGTAGCGGAGAATGACGCGATTCTTGGTCTCTTCGTCGTCGCGCTCCTCATCACTAAACTCGTGCGAGGGACAATTTGGGACTGGGCACTCTGCATCGAGCGCCCCCTCTGCGATGGCGCGCGCTGGTGGGCCTCCCCAGAACTCATGACCGAAGGCGCACACTACCGTGGCCTTCTCCGCCAAGTAGTGGTCGGCGACGAGCTCTTGGAGGGCAGTCAGAACCTCCTTGGCCGGCCCAACCTGCGCAGCAATGAACTGTTGGGGCACGAAGAGGGCCGAGCGCTTGGTTAGGTAGGCCGTCTCAATGCGCTTCCTGATGTCCATACGAACTTGTTCTATGGAGGGTAGCGCCATAGCGGTAATCTACACCGCTGGTCTGACTACTGCAGAAAGGGCGTTTACTACGTCCGCCATGGCCGCTTGGCTAGTCTTCCGAAGGAAGCTGATGTGGGAATGCTGAGTGGTCGGCCCTGTGAAGAAGGCGACGATCGTTCCCTCAACAAACCCATCGTCGGGATGCTGATAGTCCCAGTTGTAGATGCGGATGTCCTGAGGGATTCCCACCTGCGACTTGATGCGCTCGTCCGAGAGGTCGAGCGGAGCCATCTTGAAGCCGGCGAGCTTCCCCTCCATCGCAATCTTACCGGCCACGTCCTGAGCGTCGTCACCGCGAAAGCCGACGAACTCAAGGCCGAGGTCAGCCTCAAGCGCAAGAACGTGGCTCTCATCGAAATGGAAGGGCTCAATGTACCGCTTCAGCGCGGGGTTACGGCGGGGCACCTCAGCGTTCGTCAGCCACTCCACTACAGTGCGCACAGCCTTCCTCGACTCCTGCCAACCTCCGAACACGAGCGCTCGGCTCCCTGGCTGAGCAAGATCCAGTGAGAGGTTGATGTCCTGAGTCCAGTCGACCGAGCGCTCATTGTCCTCTCGGATAAAATACTGGCGCTTCGTAAGCCGAACCCCGAGGCCAAGCATCTCAGTACCAACTCGCACGCGGACGACGCGCGGAGGAGGGAGAGAGGAGTCCTCGACACTATCGTCTTCGTCCTCTTCGGCGATGACGTCCTCGTGCACTCCAAGATTGTCCGACACTTGATCGACGCGGACCCAGTCCTCCGACAGTTGAGCCTCGTTGAAGTCATTCCCCGTCGAGCGACGCACCGCCTCGCCCACCGCTTGCAACAGACCCACAGGCGTCTCGAAGATCGCGAGAGCAGGCATCTGCCACAGAAAGAGGGACTGCCGACTATACGCCGTGTAGAGCCGCTTGAGACGAGCTTCGGTACCTGGAACGTCCTTCTCGATCTCGGCAAGAGCCCATGAACGCGCCGTGATCTTGCCCGAACCTGCCGCAGCAACAATCTCCTTCTTCTCCTCCTCGGGGCGGGTCAGCTTCTGGGCCAAGTAGACCAAATGGTCCGGTCGAACGCGCACGGCGAATACTCCTAGGACGATGAGGTACTACCAAGCAGCGAGTTCCTCGCCTGCTCGCGTGGCGAAAAGTTTCCTACAATAACGCGGGCGTTGTCGGCTGAGCAAGTGCTGTAGGCCTTGGACGCACCCTCCGAAAGAGCCGCATTCGCGGCGCGTCAGTCGTCCCGGTGCGCGTGGCCCTTCTTCTTGCCACGCCCCGGGCCGTCCCAGTCGTCGTCCCGGCCGCGGCCGCCCTTGTCCTTCACCTTGTCGTTCACCTTGATGAGGTTGCGCGAGTACGCGTCGTAGTCCAGGTGCAGGTGGCCCTTCTCGCCCCGGCCATCCACGCGGAACTTCACCTTCCACACGTTGTTGCCGGTGAGGTGCGCCTCCTGCAGGTCGCAGCGGTAGCCGCGAGAGCGGCACTGGTCGAACCCGCGCCGCACGGCTTCGTCGTAGTTCATCGCCACGGGACGTGACGGCGGCGGGGGCCTCGGATGCGGACGCGAAGGACGCGTCTCCGCCACGATGCAGCCGGACGACAGCAACAGGCTTCCCAGCAGAAGGGGCAGTCTCATGCGCGGGATGACGCCACACCCGCGTCTGGATTCAAACGCGCTCGCGGTGCGAGCAGGCCCTTGAGACTGCCGTGAGACTACAAACCTCCAGGTGAAGCGAACGCGACGAACAGCTCCCCCGCGAGGTACGCGCGCATCCCCTTGCTCGCCGGTCGGATGAAATCGTTGAGCAGCGCACCGGAGTTGAGCTTGTGCACCGTGGGGCGCGCCAGGTTCATGCGGCTGCGCGCCACGCCCTTGCCGCCCCGGTGGATGAACGTCACGGTGCCGTCTGGCGCCACGGACTCCACGACCGCGATGTGCGTCATGCCGTCGTTGCGCTTGCCGTCGCGGTTGCGGTCGTACGTCTCCTTGAAGAACGCCAGGTCGCCCGGACGCGGGTTCAACCGGTGCACCGCGTTCGCGGCCTGCGCGCGACGGAAGATGCCCGTCACCGCGTTCTCGCCCGCGAGGAAGCCGTGCGCCACCAGGTCGATGCCGGCCTGCAGGTACGCCAGCCGCACCAGCCCCGAACAATCATTGGGCACCGAGCGGTCCAACCGCCGCGCGCCCACCAACTGCGCCGCGCGAGCCACGATGCCGCGCGCCAGCTTCGACGGCGGCAGCAGCTCGTCCCAGAAGGCGCCCGGCCCCTGCGTGGGACCGGTGAAGAGCGCCGCGGCCTCCAGCGCCGCCGCGATGACGCCCGCCTCCTCCGGCACCGGGTGCGGATCCGCCTCCAGCAGCGCCGCCAGTCCCGCGCTGCCCTCCGGCATCACGAAGGCCAGCGGCGGAGGCGCTTCGGCCTTCACGCCGAGTGCACCGGCCGCGCCCACCGACGCGACGCTTGGGGCTTCAACGGAGGGCCGCGCGACGGGCGCGGCCGGAAGTTCCACCGCCATGCGAGGCGCGGCGTCCGGGACGTGCGCACAACCCACCAGGCTGCCCAACGACATCAGGGTGACGAGCGACGAACGGCGCAGCAGCAACAAGTCCTCCGGGGGTGAAAGCGGGCGCATTCAACCCCGGATTCGTTTTACGTCAAACTGGGATCATCCCTCCCAGGTCGCGAGCAGGTCGCGCACCCGGGCGTACTTCTGGAGCAGGGCTGCGCGGTGGGCGCTGAGCACCACCATGAATCCCACCACGAGCAGTCCCAGCATCGACAGGAACAGGGCGCCGATGCGGTGGTCGCGCATGCCGAAGCGCACCAGGTTGGCGGCCACCGCCGTCACCAGGAACGCCGAGCCCAGGTACACGTAGGAGCGGATCCGCAGCGCGATGCCCGCCCCCACGCCCACCAGGCAGAGGAACACGCACAGGAGCATCGCTTCACCGTCGTTGAAGAGCAGCGGCTTCCACGCGCCCGCGACGTAGATGCCCGTCACCGCCAGGGCGCGCAGCTGCGCGTAGGCGTCCCGCGACAGACTCTTGCGGAAGACGCGCAGGAGCAGGAGCAGGGAGAGGCCCGCGGGGATGACGTAGTACTGCGGCTCGCCGGAGCCGGTGCCCAGCCACACGAGGTACAGCGCCGTGTTGAAGGCGGCGACGGACATCGTCGACGCGGCGCCCTTCTGCTTCGTGCACGCCGCGAGCGCCGCGAAGTGCGCCGCGTAGCCCACGAGCAGCGCCATCGCCACGAACGGCTGGCTCCACGGCACCGTCAAGAGACCCGCCAGAGGGAAGAGCCACGCGCCCGCCACGGCGGGACGGCGGAAGGCCTTGAGGCCCGCGCCCTCGCGCCGCACGAAGAGGTACAGGCCGGTGAAGGCAGCGCCACCGATGATGGACACCAGGCTGTCCGCGGCGCCGGGGTGCGCGTCCAGGCCGATGAAGCGCACGCAGAAGTAGCCCATCGCCACCACCGCCTGCGCGAGCCACGCGGAGGCTTCGTCCTCCTCGCGCGCCGCGTGGCGCACCAGGGCGAACAGCAGGAACACGAGCCCGCCGCACGCCACCCACGCCTCGCGCGCCGCGCCGCCCGGCAGGCGCACCGCCAGCACCGCGAACAGCACCTCCGTGAGGGCGATGATGGAGAACGCGCGTCCCATGCGCCCGCGCACCGCCTTGCCCGCCACGGACAGCACCAGCGTGGCGAGCAGCGCCGTCGCCGCGCCGAAGTACGGGAGGAGGAACTGCGCGCCCCGGCCCGTGGAGTGCGTCGCGCCGTAGTTCAGGAGGAAGGCGTGCACGGCGAAGAGGGACGCCAGCCACCCCACCCACTCGCGGTCGCGGCGGCGCAGCACCACCACCCACGCCGTGGCCCACGCGAAGAACACGCACAGCGGCATGCCCGGGTGCGTGAGCGAGCGCAGGCCCGCGAGTGACAGCAGCGCCAGCATCGCGCCACCGTGGTGCAGCGCCGCGCCCACCGTCACGCCGCGCCTGTCCAGCGCGAAGCCGACGACGGCCAGCAGCAGGCCCGTGCCCGCCACCACAGCGGGCGTCCACAGCGGCGGCACGGCGGCGACCAGCACCAGGCCCAGCAGCGCCGTGGCGGCGTTCATCATCAGGCGCTCGCGCGTCACCATCAGCGTCAGCGACGCGGCGCCCGCGACCAGCGCCACGGACAGGGGCAGCTCGCCCGGCCCCGCGTCCAACAGCCGCAAGCCCACGAGCAGCGCCACGGTGCCGACGCCGCCGGCCCACAGCGGCTCGCTCCAGGTGCCCTCGATGCCGGGCGTCAGGCGCGCGGTGACGTTCGTCAGCGTGCGCTGCACGGCGCCGGACTGGCACAGCGCGGACAGCAGCGCGGAGGCCAGGCCCACGAGTGCGACGAGCACGGCACCTTCCGGACGCCACTCGCCGACCGCGAGGGTTCCCGTCTGGCCCAGCGGCGCCAGCGCGAACGCCGCCACCGCCGCCGTGAGCAGCCAGCGCTGCGACAGCAGGAACGCGGACATCCCCACCACCGCGCCCAGCACGGCCAGCGCGCCAGGAGTCGGAGACATCAGCGTGGACATCGCCGCGATGGCCAGGGCCGACGCCGTGGCGGAGGTGCGCAACGCCATGTCACGCGGGCCACGGAAGAAGGAGGCCAGGGCCTGGGGTACGTGGTGCTCCGCCAGCGCCAGGGCCAGCAACAGGCCGGTGGCCCAGGGCCGCGCCGCCGGGATGAACATCAGGATTCCGGACGCGGCGATGACGCGCAAGGAGGGCAGCGGGCCCGTCATGGGCACCAGCGCGATGGCGCAGAAGAGGGCCGTGCGCTGGCTCATGTCCTGTTCCGGGACCAGCAGCGCCAGTCCGCCCAGGCACGCGAGCGCCACCTGCATGCTCATCGACAGCTCGTGGCGTGGGCGCTCCTCCCGCGAGCGCAGGAGCAGCGAGGCGGCGGCAGGCACGTGCTCCACCACGCGCACCACCAGCAGCGGGAACAGCGGCAGCAGCGCGGTCCACCCGAAGGGAGGGTGCCACGCCATCAAGGTCACCACGCCGTAAGGCACCATCAGCGCCGCGGCGAAGGGCCGGTGCAGCGAGCGCGTCCACAACAGCGGCAGCAGCGCCGGACCGATGAGCGCGAGCTGCGTGGCGCCGCGAATCTCCGACAGCACGTGCCCGTCCCACGACAGAGAGGCGTCCGCCAGCACCACCATCGCGCCCAGCGTGGCGACGATGCGGAAGGACTCGCCGCCCGCGGCGATGCGCCGCACCGCGGGCACGTCCTCCAGGAGGGCCAGGACGCTGAGGAACGTGGCGAGCCCCAGCAGGGCCAGCGGGCCGGACGAGTGCAGCGCGAAGACGGCCTCGATGGAGGCCAGCATCAGCCCCAGCGTCACGGGCAGCGTGCGGGCGGTGAAGAGCGCCGCCAGCGCCGCGCCCATCAGGAACAGGGTCTGATCACTGGAGCGGGCCAGGGCCACCGGCACCAGCGGCAGGATGAGCGCGAGGATGCCCGCGGTGGTGGTGCTCGCGCTCTTGCCCTTGCGCGCGGCGACGATGGAGCCCACGAGCGATCCGGTGACGAGCAGCACCAACGACAGCCCCGGCGACAGACCCCATGCGGTGTAGACGTGCGGCACGTCCGGCAGGAGCGCGAAGCCCACGAGCACGACCGCGAACGGCCGCACGCCGGGGAAGCTACGGGAGGCCACCGCCACCGTCGCGGCGGCGGTGAGGAGCACGGGGCCCATGAAGGTCTGGTCGACCAAGCCCCACACCACCGCGAGCCCCGCGTACAGGAGGCCCGGCACGCCGAACCGCTTGAGCAGGCCTCCGCGCTCGCCCAGGAGCGCCAGCACCAGCGAGCCGCCCACCATCGCCGCGACCAGCGCCTGCGTGGAGTGGGCCGCGGCCAGCTTCGGCAGGATGGCGCCCGCGAGGAAGGCGCCGTAGGCCAGGTAGTTCTCGTCGCGCAGCCGGTACGCGGCCAGCAGGACGCCCGCGGCGCCCAGCGTCATACCCACGACGGGCGCGGCGACGGGGGTCGTGCCCAGCGCGATGGCGAACCCCGCCGTCGCGATGACGCCCACCACGGCGGAGATGAAGCGCCGCGTGCGCTCGTCCGTGAGCCGCCACGTGAGGCCCGCGAGGCCCAGGGCGAGCACGCCGGACACGACGGCCGCGGGGGCCGCGCCGTAGACGCGGAAGGCGCTGTAGGGCAGCAGGCCGAAGAGCACCGCGCCCACGGCGGACAGCGGGAAGCGCTTGAACAGCAGGCCCGCGCCCAGGGACAGCACGGCCAGGGCGAGCGTGGCGAAGAAGGAGGGCCGCGAGTCGGGCCCCAGGTGGGAGTAGATGGCGAACGCGGGCGCGGCCCAGGTGGTGCAGCGCAGCAGCACGTCCGCGAGTCCCAGGGAGCGAGCGTCACCGGTGCGCTCGCCGCGCTTCTGGGCGAAGAACGCGAGCACCAGGCCCGCGAGCACGAACGGGACGGCCGTCAGCGCGCCGTACTGGATGGGCAGCGGCGCCGCGGGCGGGTAGCCCATGCGCGTCTTGATGGCATTGATGAGGAGCGTGAGGGCGTGCGGGATCAACTGCGCGCTGGACGCATAGCTGAAGTAGGCGCCCGCGTACGCCGGGTAGAGCCACGGCAGGCGGTTCAGGGGGCCGCGCGACAGCGACACGAGCGTGCCGGTGAAGATGGCGGCGGTGAAGAAGAAGGCAGGCTTGGTGCCGACGATGGCGCCCGCGAGGCAGGCCACCTGGAGCGCGATGGTGAGGACCGCGAGCGGATCCGCGGCGCGCTTCTCATCGAGCGTGCGGAAGCGCAGGCAGGTGGCGAGCAGGAACGCCGCGAAGGGCGCGTAGGTGCCAGGAGGAACGGAGGTCCCGGCGGCGCCCAGGGCCAGGTGCAACCGGATGGCGAACATCGCGGTGAGGAACAGGGGCGCGGCGAGCGCGAAGGTGAGCGCACCGCCCTTCCGAGGGGTCTCGGTGGCCTTGCTCGACAGCAGGAAGAAGAGGATGCACGGCAGGGCGTTGAGCCACACCGCCGGGACGCCCACGCGCGCGGCCACGGGGGCCAGGCCCATGATGAGCGTGACGCCGACGAGGCCCAACTGGATGAACGGGCGCGAGGGCGCGTCGAAGGACTCCACGGGCTTGCGGGCGAGCCACGCGGCGACGCCAGACCAGGCGAAGAGGAGCGGCACGAGCAGCAAGGGACGCACGCCGTCGAGATGGAGCGCTTCACCGAAGCCCAGGGGTCCCAGCGCGACGCCACCGAGCGGGGCTACCGCGGAGCCGATGAGGCCGAGGATGCGGCCCGGCTTGCGCAGGGACTCGCGGCGGGCGAGGTAGCCGCCCCACACGGAGAAGCCGACGGAGTAGCCCACGGTCATGAGGAAGACGGTGAGCGAGCGGGTGACGGACGTCATCCCGTCCCAGGACTCGAAGACGAAGTAGAGCGTGCCGGAGAGGATGAGGAACGCGCCGATGAACCACGCGATGCTCTCGTAGAGGAACGGCCGCCACACGCGGCTCCACGTCGAGGCCTCCTCGACGATGCGGGCGGTGCGGCTGTTCGGAGCGGGAGGCTCCACGAACGGTTCGCCCGGATTCGGAGGCAACTGGCGAGCAGTCCACTGTTCGTTGACGGCCCGCGCGCGGGACTCGGCGGAGGCACGGCCCGCGTTCAACCGGCGAGCCGCGGAGCCATCCGACAGCGAAGCGATACCCAGGCACGCAATGAGGTCGAGCGAGTTGAAGTGGAACGAAGCGCCCGTGGAACCAGAAGTCGAGGAAGCGACAGGGACAGCGGCGGAAGCGTCCGGAGCGGCGGCGGTGTCAGCGACAGCGGTATCAGCAGCAGCAACGTGAGCGACGGAGGAATCGACGACAGCCGCGTGATCAGTGGAGGCAGAGACCTCCGCGACGACATTCGCGGCGACCTGCTCGACGGAAGCCACATCGGCGGCCGCATCCACGGTGGGAAGCGTCACGGGGCCGAGGGCGACGGCGCCTTCCCCCATCAGCTGAGGGCTCACGGCTTCGTTGTGAAGCTCGACGGGCGCGGACGGCAGCGCGTCGATGGGCGTCTCGGTGAGGACGGAGAGGAGGACGCGAGCCTGGCGCTCGTAGCGCTCGGAGAGTCGGCGGGCGACGTTGGGCGGCACGTCGTGAACGTCCCAGCGGCGCACCTCGTCCAGGAGGAAGTGGACATGCGCGAGCTCGGCCTCGATGGCGGAGCGGGCGCGGGCGGCGAGACGATTGCCACAGACGACGCACTGGGACGCGCTTCCCAGGCGTTCTTGTCGGCAGGCAGGACAGTACATGGAACTCCCCCTCTACAACGACCGTGCCACGGAGAATGCCCTGGAAAGGCGCAGGATTGAAATCCACCGGGGTGCGTCGGGCGAGTGGCGGTTGTGCAGGGCGCTGCACACGTGCACACCCGGCGCCGCTGGCCGGCGGTCATGAGTCATGGGACCGTGGAGGTCATGAGCACGGAACTGACGTTGAGGCCCATCGAGGCCCGGGACGACGCGGCGATGGCGGCGGTCATCCGCGCGGTGATGCCCGAGTTCGGAGCGGACGGCCCGGGGTTCGCGATCCACGATCCGGAGGTGGACGCGATGACCGCGGCCTACAGCCGTCCCCGGCACATGTATTTCGTCGTGGAGCATGGGGGCCAGGTGGTGGGAGGCGCGGGCATCGCGCCGCTGGACGGAGGAGCACCGGACGTCTGCGAGCTGCGCAAGATGTACTTCCTGCCCAAGGCCCGGGGCCACGGCGTGGGCGAGCGCTTGTTGAGACACTGTCTGGACTTCGCGCGAAGCGCCGGCTTCCGGCAGTGCTACCTGGAGACGCTGGCGGGCATGGATCAGGCACAGAAGCTCTACCGCAAGGTCGGCTTCGAACCGCTGAGCGCCCCCATGGGCCGCACCGGCCACTTCGGCTGCGACCGCTGGTACGCGATGAACCTGACCCCGCCCGCCTGACCGCCCACCTGCCCGGCAAGTGCGCCCGGCCAGTCACGTCCTCCAGACCCAACTTCCCAGGTCAGGAGGCCCGCATGGCGGTCAAGAAGCAGTCCCGGTCCACGACGACGACAGGTCCACGGCGGGCGCCGCGCACCCAGAGCACCCGCACCGTGCACGCAGCTCCGTCAGACACGGACAAGCTCCCCTTCGACATCGCAGAGGTCCTCCGCCGCGTGCGCCACGAGGTCCGCTCCTTCGCGGACGCCGCCATGTTCGAGCTCGCCGCCAAAGGCCACGGCTCCCTCTTCGAACAGCTCATCGCGTGCATCCTCTCCATCCGCACGCTCGATGAAGTCAGCCTCCCCGCCTCCCTCCGCCTCCTCTCCCGCGCGCACACGCCCGAAGCCCTCGCGCGCCTCACTCCGGAAG
The DNA here is from genome assembly GCF_003668895.1 of Corallococcus sp. AB045. NCBI lineage: Bacteria > Pseudomonadati > Myxococcota > Myxococcia > Myxococcales > Myxococcaceae > Corallococcus > Corallococcus sp. AB045. Next base: position 57,987 of record NZ_RAWN01000021.1, on the reverse strand, counting down.
AAATCGACGCCCTCATCCGTCCCGTCACCTTCCACGAAGGCAAGGCCCACCAGGTCCACGCCATCGCCGTGCGCACGCGTGACGAGTTCCAGGGCCAGCTCCCCGCGGATCCAGACGTGCTCCAGTCCTTCAAGGGCGTGGGCCCCAAGTGCGCGCACCTGGCGCTCGGCATCGCCTGCGGCCATGAAGTCATCAGCGTGGACATCCATGTCCACCGCGTCACCAACCGCTGGGGCTACGTGAAGGCCTCCACTCCGGAACGCACGCTCGCCGCGCTCGAAGCCGTGCTGCCCCGCCCCTACTGGGTGGAGCTCAACCGGCTCCTCGTCCCCTTCGGCAAACACGTGTGCACCGGCACCCGCCCGAAGTGCTCCACCTGCCCCGTGCTCCCCTACTGCCGGCAGGAGGGCGTCACCTCCCACCGCTGAAGCCTACCGGTCGTGCCCCGCCCACTGCGTGGCCCGCCGCGCGAACCTCCGCCACGGGTTCGTCCTGCCGCCGTTCTCCAGCGAGATCTCCTTCGAGTGCCGCACGTCCTTCTCCCAGCACGCCTCCAGCTTCGCGGCGATCTCCCGGTCCTCGAACACCAGCGACCCTTCGCTCAACTTGTTGAGCGACAGCGAATCCAGGTTCGTGGAGCCCACGACGCACAACCAGTCATCCACCAGCATCGTCTTCGAATGCAGCATCGCCGGCTGGTACTCCCAGATGCGCACCCCCGCCGCCAACAGCCGCTCATACGTGGACCGCTGCGACGCGCGCACCACCGGCACGTCGTGCATCGGCCCCGGGCCCATCACCCGCACGTCCACGCCCTGCCGGACCTTCACCTCCAACTGCTCCAGGATGTCGTTGGGCGGCGTGAAGTACGCGTTCGCGATCCACAGCCGCTTCGTCGCCGCGGCCACCACCAGCCGCACCATCCGCTCCGCCTCGGTGATGCCCAGCCGCCCGGCGCTGTCGATGAACGCCGCGCACCCGCCTCCGTCCGCCTTCAGCTCCGGGAAGCACTCGCGCGGCAGGAACCCTCCGCCTGACTCAATCCAGTGCTTGGAGAACGTCACCTGGATGCGCCGCACCTCCGGCCCCTCCACCCGGATGTGCGTGTCCCTCCAGTTGTCCTCCTTCAACCCGTCCCCCTCCCACACCTTCCAGATGCCGAAGCCGCCCGTGTACGCGATGCGCCCGTCCACCACGACGATCTTCTGGTGCGACCGGCTCAACAGCCGCCCCAGCACCTTGCCCGCCAGCAGCCGGTAGTAGTGCACCTCCACACCCGCATCCGTCAGGCGCTTCTCGATCTGCTGATCGAAGTCCTTGTCCCCGGTCGTCTCCTCGCTACCCACCGGATCCACCACCACGCGGCACTGCACACCCGCGCCGGAGCGCTCAATCAGCGCCTCCACGAACCGGTCCGACAGCTCGCACGGCCGCCAGATGTAGACGAGCATGTGCACGCTGTGCTTCGCGGCGCGGATGTCCTCCAACATCCGGTCGAAGACCTGGCTGTTCTCCAGCAGGTGCATCCGGTGCCCCGGTGACAGCCCCACGCCCGTGGTCTGGTAGAGCGCGAACGAGAAGCCCTCGGGTCCCGGTGGCAGCTCGAACGGGCCCTGCATCTCGTGCTTGCGCGTCTCGTCGCCGCCGTCGAACCCATGCGCCCCCGGCTGGGGCAGCAACTCGTCCGTAAGCTCGCTCATGGTCCCAGCAACGTAGGGACGCCCGCCCTCCCCCGGGAGTCACCGGCTACCTCCCGCTCCGGACGGTGAACAGGACCCCATTCCATCGTTGCCGGAGCCTTTCACCGTGGCGACACTGGCCGGGTTCCGTTCCCTCGTCTGGAGAGTCCGCATGCTCGACGCCCCATCCCGCCCCTCCGCCCGGGAGCTCCTGTCCCTGTCCAGCCTCGCCCCGCTGGTCCCCATGCTGTACGTCGCCTGGACGGACGGCGAGCTGACGGGCGACGAGCTCCGCGCCCTGGGCTCCGCGGCCCGCTCCCAGCCCTGGCTGGACCTCAAGTCCAGCTCCGTCCTGGCCCTCTGGGTGGATCCGCTGCGTCCGCCCCCGCCCCGCGAGCTGGCCCTCGTGCGCGAGCACATCCGCGCCACCGCGGAGCAGCTGGCCACCAGCCAACAGCAGAACCTGGCGGAGCTGGGCGTGCAGCTGGCCCAGGCGCTCGCGGGCGAAGCGCCCCTGAGCATCCCTCCCGCGGAGCTGGCCAGGGCCCTGGCCTCCATCGAGGCCACCCTGGGCGTGGACGGCAAGGAGGCGGTGCGCTCGCTGGTGCCCAGGGCGTCGCGCGTCCCGCACGCGGAGCCCCGCTCGCACACGTCGTCCTTCGACCCGGCGGCGATGACGGCCGTGCTGGACCGCACCTACGCGAACGTGCGCCAGCAGGTGCGCGGTTGGCTGGAGGACGCGGACTTCCGCTACAAGGAAGGGCTCGGCACCACCGCCTACCGCGACCAGGTCTTCGACTGGCTCAAGCACCTGGCCAATGACGGCCTGGGACAGCTCGCCTTCCCCAAGGGCCGCGAGGGCGGCGGCGACCTGGGCGCGTTCATCGCCGCGTTCGAGACGATGGCCTTCTTCGACCTGAGCCTCGTCATCAAGGCGGGCGTCCACTTCGGCCTGTTCGGCTCCAGCATCCTGTTCCTGGGCACGAAGCGGCACCACCAGCAGTACCTGCCCAGGGTCGCCTCGCTGGAATTGCCCGGCTGCTTCGCGATGAGCGAGCTGGGCCACGGCTCCAACGTGCGCGACTGCGAGACGGTGGCCCGCTACGACGCGGCCACGGGCGAGTTCGTCATCCACACGCCGTCGGAGACCGCGCGCAAGGACTGGATTGGCAACGCCGCCCGCCACGCGCGCATCGCCACCGTGTTCGCGCAGCTGGAGGTGGACGGGGAACGCCTGGGCGTGCACGCGCTGCTCGTCCCGCTGCGCGATGAGCACGGCAAGGTCCTGCCGAACATCCGCATCGAGGACTGCGGCGAGAAGATGGGCCTCAACGGCGTGGACAACGGCCGGCTGTGGTTCGACCACGTGCGAGTCCCGCGCGACAACCTGCTCGACCGCTACGGCCAGGTGACGGAGGCCGGCGAGTACACCTCCTCCATCACCGGCGACTCCAAGCGCTTCTTCACCATGCTGGGCGCGCTGGTGGCGGGCCGCGTGAGCGTGGCGTGCGCGTCGTTGAGCGCGGCCAAGAGCGCGCTGACCATCGCCGTGCGCTACGGCGACCTGCGCCGCCAGTTCGGCCCCCAGGGCGCTCCCGAGGTGCGCCTGCTGGACCACCAGGTGCACCAGCTGAGGCTCCTGCCGCTCGTGGCCAAGGCGTACGCGGTGGACTTCGCGCTGGAGTACCTGGTGGACCGCTACGTCCACCGCACGGAGGACGACGCGCGCGAGGTGGAGGCGCTCGCCGCGGGCCTCAAGGCCTACGCGTCGTGGAACGCCACCGCCACCATCCAGGAGTGCCGCGAGGCGTGCGGCGGCCAGGGCTACCTCACCGCGAACCGGTTCGCGTCGCTCAAGGCGGACACGGACGTGTTCACGACGTTCGAGGGCGACAACACCGTGCTCATGCAGCTGGTCGCCAAGGGCCTGCTCACGGGCTACCGCCAGCGCTTCGAGGACGACCGCGTCTTCGCCGTGCTGCGCCTCATCGTCGATCAAGCCGCCACGGTGTTCACGGACAGGAACCCCATCGCCGGCCGGCGCACGGACACGGACCACCTGCGCGACAGCGACTTCCAGCTGCGCGCCCTGCGCTTCCGCGAGGAGGCCCTGCTCGCATCGGTGTCCAAGCGCATCCGCAAGCGGCTCACCGCGGGCGTGGAGGCCTTCGAGGCCTTCAACCAGGTGCAGGCGCACCTGCTGGCCCTGGCGCACGCGAGCGTGGAGCGCATCGTGCTGGAGCAGTTCCTGCGCGGCGTGGCGGAGGTGAAGGACGAAGCGCTCAAGCCGGTGCTGGGGCGCCTGGCGGACCTCTTCGGCCTGTCCTGCCTGGAGTCCGCCAGCGGCTGGTTCCTGGAGCACGGCTGGCTGACGGCCCCCAAGGCCCAGGCCATCCGCAAGGAGCGCGTGAAGCTGTGCGAGGAGCTGCGGCCAGACGCCGTCGGGTTGGTGGACGCGTTCGGGATTCCCGACACCTGCCTGGCGGCGCCCATCGGCCTGGGGCGGCTGGCGCCCGGCGGTGAACGGTTCGACGACACGGCGGCTGACAGCGCCCGTGCGGGCCCGGCAGATTCCCGCGCGTCATGAGGACCTGTGTGTCGTGGGTGGTGTTGGGGCTCGTGGGGCTCACCGGTTGCGCGACGGTGTCCCCGGCGGAACGGGCCCGTCAGGTGGGCGAATCCAACAAGGAACGCGCCCGCCTGTTCACCGAGGAGATCTACAACCAGAAGCGCCTGGAGCGGCTGCCGGAGTACATCGCGGCCGACTACGTGGACCGCTCCGAGGGCGCCCCCCAGGACCTCCGCGGCCCGGAGGTGGTGCGCACCCAGGCGGAAGCCGGGTTCACCCTCTTCCCGGACCTGAAGTTCGAGCTGCTCCACGTGATGGCGGAGGACGACTGGGTGATGGTGCGCTGGCGCGCGACGGGCACGGACACCCAGGGCCCGCCCACCGCGGACGGTAGGTCCCGCCCGCTCACGTTCCACGGGGACTCGCTGTACCGCCTGCGCGACGGCCGGCTGGTGGAGTCGTGGGACCTCACGGACCGGCTGGACCCGCTGCTCCAGCGCGGGTTCAAGGTCGTGCCGCCCGAGTCCTGAAGTGTCCTGACCCGGGAGCATGGTGAACGGCCACGGGTCGGGCTCGACGCCGCCGGAGTCAGGAAAAACCGGGGCGTAGCGGGATGTCTCCCCATTGACACCTACGCACCGGACCCATCAGGGTCCGGGGATGAGGATGAACGCGGGACCCATGCGGGCCGCGGACAAGGCCCGACAGAAGGCCTTCCGCACGGCCTTTCCCTCCTACGGCCAGCGGCCGTCCTGGGGCGGCAGGTTGTTGCGCCTGTTCGGATGGGGCCTGCTCCTGCTGGGTGCCGTGATGCTCGTCGTCGTCATCGACGGGTGGCGTGCGTTCGGCAAGGTGCCGGAAGGGGCGCGGCTGGAGCGGATGACGCGCTCGCCGCAGTGGCTGGACGGAGGGTTCGAGAACCCGCAGCCCATCCTGAACAACTGGGAGCGGACGCTGTCGGAGCTGTTCAGCTCGAGCGAGGAGAGCACGCCCCGGATGCCGGTGGTGGTGGACCGCATCGACCCGAAGCGCTTCGCCACGCCGCCCGAGGACGGGCTGCGCGTCACCTGGATGGGACACTCGTCCACGCTGGTGGAGGTGGACGGGCACCGCGTGCTCACCGACCCCGTGTGGGGCGAGCGCACGTCGCCGCTGGGGTGGATTGGCCCGAAGCGCTGGTTCCCCGCGCCCATCGCGCTGGACGCGCTGCCGCCCATCGACGCGGTGGTGATTTCCCACGACCACTACGACCACCTGGACTTCGCCACCATCGAGGCGATGAAGGACTGGGACACCACGTTCGTGGTGCCGCTGGGCGTGGGCGAGCACCTGGAATACTGGGGCGTGCCGGCCAACCGCATCGTGGAGCTGGACTGGTGGGAGCGCACGAAGGTGAAGGGGCTGGACATCGTGTGCACGCCCGCGCGGCACGCGTCGGGCCGGTTCCTCCAGCAGAACAAGACGCTGTGGGCGGGCTGGGCGCTGGTGGGGCCCAAGCACCGCGTCTACTACTCCGGCGACACGGGCCTGTTCCCCGCGATGGAGGAGATTGGCGCGAAGCTGGGGCCGTTCGATTTGACGATGATCGAGACGGGGCAGTACGGCGCGGGCTGGCCGGACTGGCACCTGGGGCCGGAGCAGGCGGTGCTGGCCCACCGGCTGGTGCAGGGCCGGTTGATGCTGCCGGTGCACTGGGGGCTGGTGACGCTGGCGTACCACGGCTGGACGGAGCCGATTGAGCGCTCGCTGGCCGCCGCGAAGCGCGACGGCGTGGGCATCACCGCGCCCCGGCCCGGGCAGGACTTCCTCGCGCTGGCGCCGCCGCCCATGGAGCGCTGGTGGCCCGACCGTCCGTGGAAGACGGCGGAGGAGGCGCCCATCGTGGCCAGCCAGATTCCGCCCAAGCTGCGGGAAGGGCACCCGGCGCTGCCGTTGCTTCCGGTGCCCGCGGCCGTGAGTCCGCAGGCCGCGAAGCCGGCGACCCCGAAGCCACAAGCCGCGCCGAGCGCGAATCCTCCCGCGATGAACGCACCGCCCGCGGCTCCGCAGGGTGCGGGGCCGACCGCCGCGACTCCGCCAGTCGCTCCGGCGAACACGACGCCTCCGTCGCCGGCTCCGCAAGGCGCGGGGACGACGCCCGCTGTCCCCGCGGCCGTGGCCACTCCCATCCCCAATCCACCGGGAGCGGGAGCCGCGGTCGCGACGCCGCATGAGTGACACGCGGCGCGTACCCGGTTCGCAGTCACATGAGTGACGCACGGCGGGCCGCGCTGCACGGGGCCTTCAAGGCCACGGGCTATGTCGTGCGCCCGCATCCACTCGTCGGCGACCGCAAGCACGTGCTGCGCGTGGAGGCCTTGCATCCAGGGCTCGACGCCGCGCTCGCTGCTCACGGCTTCACCACCTGGGCCTTCCTCACCGCGTGGAACCCGCTCGCGCACGCGCGCCCGCTCCGCACCAACGCGCGCCTCCAGCAACGACTGCTCACGCTGCTTGAAGCACAAGGCCACCCGAGCGTGTCCGCAGTGGGCGTGGCGGAGGACCGTCGCTGGTCCGAGGAGAGCCTCTTCGTCCCCGGCTTGTCCCGCGACGAAGCCCTGCGCATGGGCCGCCTGTTCGACCAGGAGGCCGTGCTCTGGGGTGCCGTGGGCGGCGCCGCGGAGCTGGTGATGTGCCGGGAGCCCGCGCGCGCCTGAGCCCGGTATCGGCCACGTCACATCCGACGGGACGACACGGATTCGGAACCCGGCCCTCACCTCGCCGCGAAGAGCTCGGAGGCCGCGCCGCTCCAGGCCCCCGCGCTCGACCGCATCACGCGGCTGCCGTAGCTGTCACTGGGGGCCCGAGCCGCCCGTCGCGGGGCTCGATTCGCTGGGCAGGGAGGTCCTGGGGATGGGCAGCAAGGAGGGGTTGATGTCGATGACCCGCTCCCTCGTCACGCGCTGGGCCAGCTCGTCGAAGTCCAGCTCCAGGAACTTCCCGGAGCCCTCCTCCGGGAGCGCGAAGCGGACCCGCCAGTAGTTGGGGCGGATCCGCACCGCCTGGCCCGCTTCCGCCAGCACCATGCCGTTCTGCCGGGCGTATTCCGCGCCCGCGTCGACGACGTTGCGCTCCCCCAACTCCTCCTGGACCGGCTGGGAGCTGGGGGGCACGGGCAGGCGTCCCGTGGGGCCAGTGGCACAACCCACACCCGCCAGGAAGGCAGGTAACAGAGCGGCGGCGAGGAGGCGGGGCAGCATGTCCAGACGTTGGACACGCTCCCGTCAACCTGCACCGTGGGGCGGCTTGCGAAACCACCACCCGTCGGATGCTCGCCCGGAGCAGCGGCACGGGGCCTGCTCCTCCGGTCCCTGCTGGAATGAAAGCTACTTGGGTGCCGGCACGCCCGAGGCGCGCTCCACGACCTCGTCGATGAGGCCGTACTGCCGGGCCTCCTCGGCGCTCATGAAGTAGTCGCGCTCGGTGTCCTTCTCGATGCGCTCGATGGTGTGGCCCGTGTGCTTCACGAACAGGCCATTGAGGTACGTGCGCAGGCGGAGGATCTCCTTCGCCTGGATGTCGATGTCCGTCGCCTGGCCCTGCGCGCCACCCAGCGGCTGGTGGATCATGATGCGGCTGTTGGGCAGGGCGTAGCGCTTGCCCTTGGAGCCCGCCAAGAGCAGCAGCGCGCCCGCGGAGGCCGCCTGGCCCACGCAGATGGTGGACACGGGGCACTTGACGTACTGCATCGTGTCATACATCGCGAGCGCCGCCGTGACGGAGCCACCGGGCGAGTTGATGTAGAGGTTGATGCCCTTGTCCGGGTCCTCGGACTCCAGGAACAGCAGCTGGGCGACGATGAGGTTGGCCACATCGTCGTTGATGGGCGTGCCCAGGAGGATGATGCGGTCCTTGAGCAGACGGCTGTAGAGGTCGTACGCCCGCTCGCCGCGGTGCGTGGTCTCAATGACGAAGGGGACGTTCATGGCCCCCGTACCCTAATCGTCCCCCTTCCCGCGCGCTCCCCCCTTCTTGCAGGAGCGTGCGCTGTCCCACGCTTGGGCGGGTCGGAGGCGGGCCTACAGGTTGCCAGTCATCTTCTCCGGGCGCACCCACTGGTCGAACTGCTCGGCGGTGACGAGCCCCAGCTCCACCGCCACCTCCTTCAGCGTCTTGCCCTGCTTGTGGGCCGTCTTGGCGATCTTCGCCGCGTTGTCGTAGCCGATGTGCGGGTTGAGCGCGGTGACGAGCATCAGGCTGCGCTGGAGGTTCTCCTGGAGGCGCGGGAGGTTGGGCTCGATGCCCACCGCGCAGTTCAGGCGGAAGCTGCGCATGCCGTCCGCGAGCAGGCGACAGCTCTGCAGGAAGTTCTGGATGATGAGCGGCTTGAAGACGTTGAGCTCGAAGTTGCCGGACGCGCCGCCCAGGGAGATGGCCACGTCGTTGCCCATCACCTGGGCGGACAGCATGGTGAGCGCCTCGCTCTGCGTGGGGTTCACCTTGCCCGGCATGATGGAGCTGCCCGGCTCGTTCTCCGGGATGTTGATTTCCCCAATGCCCGAGCGCGGCCCGGACGACAGCCAGCGGATGTCATTGGCCACCTTGAACAGCACCGCCGCCAGGCCCTTGAGCGCGCCGTGCCCCTGCACCAGCGCGTCGTTGGCGGCCAGCGCCTCGAACTTGTTGGGCGCGGTGACGAAGGCGTGGCCGGTGAGCCTGGCGATTTCGGCCGCCACGCGCTCGGAGTAACCCGGAGGCGCGTTGAGGCCGGTGCCCACGGCGGTGCCGCCCAGCGCCAGCTCCAGCATGTGAGGCAGGGCCGCCTCGATGTGGCCCTTCGCGCGGTCCAGCTGCGCCACGTAGCCGCTGAACTCCTGGCCCAGGGTGAGCGGGGTCGCGTCCTGTAGGTGCGTGCGGCCAATCTTCACGATGGACTGGAAGGCCTGGGACTTCTGGGCGAGCACGTCGCGCAGGGCGACCAGCTCCGGCAGCACGTGCTTCACCACGGCCTCCACGGCGGCCACGTTCATCGCGGTGGGGAACACGTCGTTGGAGCTCTGGCCCTTGTTGACGTCGTCGTTGGCGTGGACCTTCCGGCCTTCGCCGCGCTCGCCACCCAGCAGCTCGGAAGCGCGGTTGGCCAGCACCTCATTGCAGTTCATGTTCGTCTGCGTGCCGCTGCCCGTCTGCCACACCAGCAGGGGGAACTCCTCGTCGTGCTGGCCGGCGAGCACTTCATCCGCGGCCTTCACGATGGCCTGGGCCTTCTCCTTGGAGAGGGAGCCGTTCTCCTGGTTCACGAGCGCGGCGGCCTTCTTCACCAGCACCAGCGCGTGCACGAGCGCCGTCGGCATGCGCTCGGAAGAGATGGCGAAGTTCTGGCGGCTGCGCTGGGTCTGCGCGCCCCAGAGCCGGTCGGCGGGGACTTCGATGGGACCAAAGGTGTCCTTCTCGATGCGAACATTCTTCGTGCTCACGGTGCTGCCTCCGCGGAAAGGAACGATGTCCCGCGCGATTAACACCGCCGGGCCGCCACGGCAGGCCCGAGTGAAGGGCCGCCCCCTCACCGAAGGGGCCCGCCGGCGTTAGTGTCACGTCGTGAGCACCGCAGGCACCATCCGAGCCCTCTTCCTGGCCCAGGAGCGAGGCACCCCCATGCGCCGCGTCCCGGAGGCCCGGGCCGTGGAGCAGCACGGCTTCGAGGGCGACCGTCACCAGCGCAGGGCGGTGGGCCACAAGCGCCAGCTCCTGCTGCTGGACGAAGCGCAGCGCGCGGCGCTGGACGTGCCTGAAGGCGTGATCAAGGAGAACGTGCTGGTGGAGGGCCTGCCCCTGGACGCGCTGCCACCGGGACAGCGTCTGGCGCTGGGAGGCGAGGTGGTGGTGGAGCTGACCGAACCGTGCGTGCCCTGCTGGAAGCTGGACGCCCTGCGCCCCGGGCTCTTGAAGGACAGCTGGGGCCGCAGGGGTCAGCTCGCGCGAGTGCTGGAGGCAGGCACCGTGCATGAAGGAGACACCGTGCGCCTGCTGGACGTGAACCCGGACGCACCGCGCATCATCCGGCCGAAGCTGCCCTGAGCCCTCACCGGTTCCAGAGCCGGCCCAGATTCAGAGGCACCGCATCGAAGGGAACGGCATTCACGGTTCCACTTCCCAGGTGCACTCCATGCAAGCGCCACTGGCCGTCCTGGAGGTGGTGGATCTCCAATCCCTCCGCCAGCGGGTCGATGAACCACAGCCACTCCACGCCCGCGCGAGCATAGACGCGCATCTTCGGCCCTCGGTCCCACCGGTAGGTGGACGGCGACAACACCTCGCAAATCCAATCCGGCGCCAGGGAGAAGACAGGCGTGTTTGGCATGCGCGGCATCCGCTCGCGACGCCATCCCGCGAGGTCCGGCACCAGCGCATCCCCCGTCCCCGCGAAGCGCAGCTCCGGCTCATCCAGGATGAGCCATCCGCCGGGACCGCTGCTGCCTTCGTCGAACGGCCCATCCAGCCACCCGCCGAGCTTCGATGCGGCCCGCGCGTGGGGAGACGCCGGCCTGGGACTGACGACCAGCTCCCCTTCGATGATCTCCCCCACCTTCGTCGGCGGCACGTCCTCCAGGACGGCATACGACACCGACTTCCCCTTCCCACTCCCGTTACCATCGCCCATGCGCGCAAGGATGCCTCCTACCCCTGACATCCTCAAGCCAAGGGCCGACTCCGTGCCGGTGTACGGAGGCAGGAAGACAGGCCCGTGCAGTGCCGTCTGCCCTGAACCCGATGAAAACAAGCTTAGCTTGAATTATTCAAATCACGCCTGCCTGGGTGACGCCGCCAGCAGGTCCGTGACACACTTTTCTCAATCGTTCTCACGGCTCCTGGGGGCGCCTGGATGTCCATGCAATGGCTGGGTTTGGCGCTGGCGGCCTGGGGGCAGCTGCCGCCGGACGGCGTCGCGCAGCTCCAGAAGGTGGACAGCGTGATGCCCCACCTGCGGCGCCTGGCCGAGGACCCCGAAGTGGTGCGCGCCCTGCGTGCCCAGAACGCGCGCCGCACGCCGCTCGCCACCATCCAGGGGCTGGACGCGGAATGGGTGGCGACCCCGTCGCTCACGCCCCACAAGCAGCGCGTGCTGGACGGCCCCTGCACGGGCGCGCTCCGCCGCTTGAGGAAGCACCTGGGCCCGGCGATGGCGGAGGCCTTCGCCATGGATGATCAAGGCGCGCTCGTCTGCGCCAGCCGGCGCACGTCCGACTACTGGCAGGGCGACGAGGACAAGTGGCGCCTCACCTACGCCCAGGGCCGCGGCGGCCCCGCGCTGAAGGAGGCCCCCTTCTTCGACGAGTCCTCCCAGGCCTACGTCATCCAGGTGTCCCTCCCCGTCCGCGACGGCGCCCGGGTCATCGGCGCGCTCACCGTGGGCCTGTCCCTGCTCGACCTGTGACACCGACCGTTCCCGTTCCCCACCGGGGTCCTCACGCATGCGACTGCTGTCCGGATTGAAGTTGCGGGGCCGCCTCACGCTGTGGATCTGCCTGCTGCTCGTCGCCGCCCTCGTCCCCGCCGTCGGGGCCGGGGTCCACACCATCCGGCGCAACCTGGAGCAGCAGGTGCACGGCGTCCTCCAGGTGGAGGCGGACGGCCTGCAGGACCTCATCGAAGCCTCGCTGCACGAGCGCGAAGCGAACGCCCGCGCGTGGACCGAGGACGCCATCGTGCGCGGCGCGCTCCTCTTCGACACCTACGCCAAGAGCGACGCGGTGCTCGCCTCGCTCAACGGCCGGCACACCAGCTTCGCCGGACTGGTGCTGTTCACCCCCGACGGGCGCGCCGTCTCCGCGAGCCGGCCAGAGCTGCGCCAGGCCTTCGCCGGCCGCGAACAGGAGGTGCGCGCCTCGCCCTGGTTCCAGACCGCGCTGGAGGACCGGCTGGACCCCGCCACCCTCACGGACACCCTCACGAAGGAGGACCCCTTCCTCGCCCGCCCCGTGATGCCCCTGGCCCTGCCCGTGCTCAGCCCCATCTCCGGCGCACGGGTGGGCGTGCTGCTGGCCGCGTATGACTGGGGCCAGTTGGAGAAGGTGGTCGAGGGCGCGCTCCAGCGGGCCCAGGACCGGGGCCAGAAGAGCTTCACCCTGGCCATCCTCGCTCCGGACGGCGCCAGCCTCTTCAGCGCCCGCGCCGAGGGCACGCCGGTCCTCACGAACCCCGTGCGGGCCGAGGCCCACAACGACGTCACCCATCGCTTCGCCGCGGGCGAGGGCTGGCGCTTCGTGGCGGCGATGGAGGCGGACGAGGCCTTCCTGCCCCTGCGGCGCTTCCTGCAACTCAGCCTGCTCTCGGGGGCCGCGCTCCTGGGGCTGGCCGTCCTGGCCGCCTGGGCCCTGGCGCGCGGGGTGACGCGGCCCATCGCCACGCTGAGCCAGCTGGTGTCCCGCGTGGTGCGCGAGGGCGACCTCACCCAGAAGGTGGAAGCCCACGACCACCAGGACGAAGTGGGCGAGCTGGCCTCCGCCTTCTCCCGGATGATGGACCACCTGCGCGAGTCCACCACCAGCCTCCAGCAGGCCACCCGCGTCCTCGGGCAAACGGTGAGCGAGCTCACCGAGGCCACCGAGCAGCAGGAGCGAAACCTCATCCGGCAGGGCACCGCCATCCAGGAGACGCAGGTCACCGCGAAGGAGATCCAACAGACCTCGCAGCTGGCCGCGGAGCGCTCGCAGGCGGTGATTGCGCTGGTGGCGCGGGCGCGTGAAGCGGGCGGCTCCGGACAGACGGCGCTCGGCGCCAGCCTGGACGGCTTCGAACAGCTGCGCGACCACGGCGCGCGCCTGGCCGAGGGCATCTCCTCCCTCAACGAGCGCACGCAGCAGATTGGCGGCATCACCCAGACGGTGAAGGACCTGGCGGACCAGTCCAACATGCTCGCGCTCAACGCGGCCATCGAAGCGGCGCGCTCCGGCGAGCACGGCAAGGGCTTTGGCGTGGTGGCGCGCGAAATCCGCAGCCTCGCGGACCAGTCCATCCAGGCCACCGGCCGGGTGCGCGACATCCTGGACGCCATCCGCGGCGGCATCCACGACACCGTGGCGCTGTCAGAAGAAGGCCAGCGCCGCTCCGAGGCGGGCCTGGCCCAGGTGCGCGAGAGCGGTCAGAGCCTGCGCGCGCTGACGGACATCATCCAGGACAACGCGTCCGCGGCCCAGCAGATCGCCGCCGCCGTCATCCAGCAGAACGCCGGCATCGCCCAGATCTTCGCCGCCGTCACGGACCTGTCCCGGATGATGGACGACACCCTCCAGGCCATGCACGGCACCCAACGCATGACACAAGCCCTGCGCGGCGTGGCCGAGCGCATGGAGTCCGTGGCCGGCGTCTGGCGCGTCTAGCAGCGGACGCGCCAGAGGGACGGCAGCAGCTACGTCAGACGCGCTTCTCCCAGCGGGGCGTGTCGTCGTCCACCGGCGTGTTCGCGACCTTGGACACCCAGTCCAGCGTCCCCTGCAACGGCGCCCGGCCGTAGGCCTTCGCCGGGATGAACGCCCAGAGCAGCAGGTAGAGCGCCGCGCTCATCCCCGCGGACGCGAACAGCATCAGCACGAACGCCACCCGCACCAGCGAAACATCCACGCCCAGCTCGCGCGCCAGCGCCGAGCAGACGCCCAGGAGCGCCCGCCCCTCGCCCCGGTGCATCGGCACCGTCCGCGCACGGCAGTGCGGGCAGCGCTGCGCCTCGCCGGACAGCTCCTTCGAACAGGCCCTGCAGCGTGTCGTGACGTCCATGAGGTGACCTCCCAGTCAGGCCCCCGCTTGGCACGATGGGGGTCCCATACCTACCTACGGACCCCACCGCTGCCTCATGCATCCAGTGCCCCCTACCCACTGGCAAGGAGCAGACCCTAGCGATGTCGGTCTCGCACTTATAGTTCCTCGGTGTGCGGAACCTCCGCCGATGACCTGGATGCGGAGTATGGATGGGTGAGGTTGTTCTGGTGGGAGGTCAGCACGTTGGAAGGTGATTTGCATGGGGCTTAGCCGCTCGGAGCAGATGTCGCGAATCCGAGGCAGCAACACGAAGCCGGAATTGGTTCTGAGACGTGCGCTCTGGCACAGAGGGCTGCGGTATCGGTTACATGTCAGGACTCCCGTGGGCAGGCCCGACATCGTGTTGCAAGGCGCGCGAGTCGCGGTCTTCATCGACGGCTGCTTCTGGCACGGCTGTCCAGACCACTACGTGCGGCCGCGCACAAAAGATGAGTTCTGGTCCCGAAAACTCACCGAGAACGTGGAGCGCGATGCGCTGCAGACACAGGAACTTGGACGATTGGGTTGGAGGGTGTGCCGCCTCTGGGAGCATCAGGTGTGGGAGAACCTCGAAAACTCGGCCGACCGGGTTGAAGAGGCAGTGTCCGCCCCGGACTGGAGGTCGCCTCCAGACTGGCGGGTTGTGCGGGTGGAGGCGCTTGGCGGACCTGAGGACCTGGAGCGGCGTCACCTCCGCGAGTTGAAGAATTGCGCACCCGCAAGAGTTGTGGTCCAGAGCAGGAGTACCCGAAAGTGGTCCAGACGAGAGCGATGAGACAACCAGCCCCTGTCAGTACCGATCCCGCTCCGGTTGCGAGGGCTGAGCGGATCGATCACTACGTCCAGCAGAAGCTCACCCGCCTCCGCTCGACCTCACTGTTTCGGGCAGACCGACGCCCGCGTGTGATCGACCTCTTTGCTGGCGCCGGGGGCCTCTTTCTCGGATTCCATCGCGCTGGCGGACGGAGCGTGGGAGGCATCGAGTTCGATCCACTGGCTGCACTCACCTATGCGACCAACTTCCATGGGGAGAGTCCCGCCGACGAGTTCGCCGTGCATGCGAAGGCGAGGGACATTACGGCGCAGGAAAATGAGCCCGCTGCAGTGATGGCGCAGTGGGGACACTCCGAGGCTGGAACCGAAGTCGACGTCATCGTAGGCGGTCCGCCATGTCCTGCCTTCGCCCGCGTTGGCAGGGCGAAGCTTCGGGAAATCAACCAGCATCCGGAAGCTTTTCGACAGGATCCCAGGGCCAAGCTTTACCTGCCGTACCTTCGATATGTAGAGACGCTCGCTCCCGTCGCGCTCGTGATGGAGAACGTCCCGGACATCCTCAACTACGGTGGGCACAACCTCGCCGAGGAGATCTGCGACACGCTGGAGGAGTTCGGGTACCGCACGGCGTACACACTGCTCAATGCGGCGAACTATGGTGTTCCGCAGATGCGGGAGCGCTTCTTCCTCATGGCCATCCACGAGCGCGTGGGCATCCATCCCACGTTCCCTCTCGGGACGCACAAGGTCGATTTTCCTCCAGGATACGAAGGCTCGCGCCAGGTTGCGCTCAAGCACATCGTCCCCGCGGCCCCCTTCCAGTCGGTGCGCAGCAGGTTTGTAGAAACCCCACGCCTTGTGCAGCGGCCGAGAATGGCCGTAACAGTGGAAGATGCACTGCGCGACCTGCCCCCCATCACCGCTCACCTGGAGGGTACGGACAAGCGTGGGGCTCGCCGGTTCAACCTCGGCGTCCCATACCGAGATGGTGTAAAGCCCAGCGTCTATGCGCGGGAATTGCGCGCATGGCCCGGCTTCGCCTCTTCTGGCCAACTGCGAGACCACGTCACCCGTTCCCTCAGCAATCGGGACTACCGCCTCTTCCGACTGATGAAGGCAGGTGATGACTATCCGCGCGCGTACGAACTCGCCGAGCGCCTTTTCCATGAGGAGCTTGCACGACTGGCAGGAAGAGAAGGTAAGCCGCCTCGGGAAGGGACCAATGCATGGGAGGCAATCCGCGCGGAGTACGTGCCGCCATACGATCACACCAAATTTCCCAATAAATGGCGGAAGATGGAGCCCGACGCACCTGCGAGAACGCTGATGGCTCATCTTGGCAAGGATACGTACAGCCACATCCACTACGACTCAGCGCAGGCGCGGGTCATCTCGGTGCGAGAGGCTGCTCGGCTCCAATCATTTCCCGACGGATTCATCTTCAAGGGGACGATGAATCCGGCGTTCCGCCAGATAGGCAACAGCGTTCCGCCGCTGCTCTCGTTTGCGCTCGGCAAGCACCTTTTCGGGCTTCTTGGCGCCGGAAATGAAGCGGAGCTCCCGCTGACCAAGCCTGGAACCGTGCATCAACTGAGTCTAGGTGACTACCTATGACACCTTCCGAGCTTGTCGCTGAGTTCTCCAGGCGTCTCTCGGCAGCCATCCCAGATGCGAAGCTGCGGAAGCTGGAAGGCGCCAGCAATCTCCCATTCAAGATTGATGCGGGCTTCCGCCTGGGCATTTGGAACCTCACGGGGCTGAAGGCGACAGACACACAACCACTGCTGTTCGCCAGCCGCCTCATGTTGCCGCCGGACCGCACGCTCTTTCTCGCACTCCGTTTCAGAGGAGCTGGACTGGCAGACCTCATCGCTCGGGTGGATCAGATGCGCGCTGAGGGACGCGAGCCCAAGAACGTCCGCTTCTACATCCATCCGAACGGAATCTACCTCGCGCTGTCGGACATCGATTCGCTGGCCACGATTCCCCCGGAGGCCGGGCAGCCTGTGCGCGCAGATGTAGCATACTACGCCGATATCGAACACGGCTCCAACCTCGACCCGGTGGAAGTCTCCTTCGTCCAGTTCGTCCGCCAGTGCATGGGAACAACCCCGCTGGTGCAGTTGGGAGCGGCTGGCGCAAGTGTTGGTGGCGCCCCCATCAACCTTGCCTCGGCTCTCTTCCCTGAGATCGAGCGTCGCATTCATGCGCTGGGGGCCGTGTACATACGCTCGCTTTTGGAGCGCTACCATGTCGCGTTGAACCACCTGTCGCACAAGCACTTCGTCTTGCTGACTGGAATTTCCGGCACCGGCAAGACGATGCTCGCGCGCACCTACGCATATGCCGCTCTGGGCATCGACTCGCTGAAGCTTCCCTCTGCAAACGTCTATCTCATCGCAGTCCGGCCGGATTGGACCGAGCCTGCGCATCTGCTCGGCTTCATGGATATGGTATCGGGCCGCTACCAGAGGACACGCTTCGTAGAGGCACTTCTCCAGGCCCATCACGATCCAACGCGCCCGGTCTTCGTCTGCCTCGACGAGATGAACCTTGCTCAGCCCGAGCATTACTTCGCCGATGTGCTGAGCGCGATGGAGTCGGGAGAGCCCATCCACCTCCATAACGAATCACAGGACGTGGGAGTACCCAGGTCGATAGACTGGCCGGGCAATCTCTACATCGTCGGGACGGTGAACATGGACGAGACAACGCGCCCTTTCAGTCCCAAGGTACTGGATCGTGCAAATGTCATTGACATGAGCGCAGTGGACATTGACGCCTTCTGTGCGGGCCTCAAATCCAGGAGCCCTGAACTGGTCGGCGTGCTCGACCAACCGCTGGTAGATCGACTCAAGAGGCTGTCGAACACGCTTGCTCCGCACGGCCTGCACTTCGGCTACCGCGTCATTGAGGAGATTGCGAAGTACGTCGCCTTCAGCACCGGACACGGGCTTCTCGCTGATGCTCTCGATGTGCAGGTCGAACAGAAGATCCTGACGAAGCTGAGGGGTGGGCCAGAGCACGAGAAGATGCTGAACGACCTATTCGTCATTCTCGACGGACTGCCCCGCTCGCGAGCCGCCGTCGAGCGGATGCGCAGCGAACTCTCCCTCTACGAATCCTTCCAGTTCTGGCGTTAGCCAATGCTGCCGGCGGGACTCTCTCTCGAAGCAGTCGTCCCGGGAGGTGCAAGCTTCCAACTCCTTCCATCAGGCGAACCGATACCACCAGGGGTGGTCACGGAAGCGTCTAACGTCACGTTCCATCTCAAGGGGATGGGTATTGACGTCTTCAAGGTGTCCCTCGCTGTTGATGGCATGGAGTTGGAGCGCGTGGCGCTCTCCAACACCCATGTGCGGTGGCGCTGGCCCGTCGGATTCCATGCAGGGACCGTCGAACTCACGCTCGGCGGCCTGACTGCCTCTCCTTTGGTGGTGGAGGTTCTCACCGACCCGAGCGTCGCAAAGCTCACGCGCGCGCAGTTCGCCCAGATGGTGGGCGACATCCTTTCCGACACCTTGTCGCTCGCCGCGTTGACGGGCCACCGCGTAGGCATTGCCCGAGGGGACAGGCCCCTGGAATTCGCTCGGTTCGAGTTCCTTCGTCAGTGCTTCAACCGTATTGAGGCAGCCGTCGAGGACATCAATCGCAAGCCCTGGCTTCGCCTGGAGCGTGAGACGCGTAGCGTGCCGCTGGGTCGTGCAGGTGGCGTCACACCCTACGCACTGACGCGAGCCTCGCGCTCCATGCGACGTCTGACGGATGCGGAACTGGAACGCCTACCACCCGCGGCGCACCAGCTTGCCGTCCGGCTGAACCAGCATCTGCCGACAATGGTGAAGAAGACATCGGGACGGTTCGACGCCCGGAGGAGGGAGCACGCAGACATTCTCATGGTGCTGGGAATGTGGACCAAGTTCCTCCAGCATGTGGCCCGGCAGTTGGACAGTGCCATGAGGGATGCAGCAGATGCTGGTCGCATCGCACTGATCGCGCGCCATGCACGGCAGATGGGACGCAGGGTGGAGCGGATGACACGCCTGCCCCTCTTCGAGGGCGTGGCGCCCTCACACGGGACTGTTGCTCCCTCACATCTCTTCCGTCGCGTGCCGGCCTACCGCCGCTTCTATCGGGCGTACCGGGACTTTCTGGCTGGACTCTCGGATGTGACCGGCAGCTTTGCGAA
This sequence comes from Corallococcus sp. AB045, assembly GCF_003668895.1. NCBI lineage: Bacteria > Pseudomonadati > Myxococcota > Myxococcia > Myxococcales > Myxococcaceae > Corallococcus > Corallococcus sp. AB045. The sequence continues at coordinate 39,002 of NZ_RAWN01000021.1, read as the reverse complement.
GGTGCCTTTGCGGCGCACGTTCGACCTGTACGAACTCTGGTGCTTCCTGCGCCTCGCCCGGGCAGCCGCCCTGCACGCGGGCTCTGAGGCTTCCTGGCGCGAAGCCATTGTCGAACGTACCGAGCATGGTGGGCTGGTGCTGCAGTTGGAGGGTAAGCCGCTCCGTTTCGGAGCCTTCACGCTCATCTTCCAACCCCTCTACCGCGAGATGTGGCGCAGGGCGGGGCCGTCGGTGGGCTCATTCAGTCGCCCGATGCGCCCGGACATCGCTATCGAAACCTCACCGATCAGCCAGGGAAGCGCGAGGCCCATCGTTGTCCTGGATGCCAAGTACCGGGTGGAAGGGGGACTCAGTGATGCGGTTAGCTCCATCCACACCTACCGCGATTCCCTCGTGGAACAGCTTGAGGCGGGCAGGCCACAGCACCACCAACGCACGGTGCAGGCCGCCTTCTTGCTGACGCCGCAACTGCGCGCTGAAGCAGAAGGCGATTGGCAAGATGATGAAGCTCCCGAGGTGTTCTTCCGGGAAGGGTACCGGGAGGCTTTCCGGTTCGGTGCGGTGTCGATGCGTCCAGGCATGTCTGTCGAGCAGTGCCGTGAATTCCTGGAGAGACTGCTCTCCACCTGTCAGACCTGATCGAGTCGCATCTTCCCGAGGGCCTCAGCAACACTGACCCGTGGAGCGAAGAGCGGAGTGACCTAAGCCGCCTGGTGTAGCCCCCCTGAAGAGTCGGACAGGCTCGATCGGCTAAAAGCGAGTCTGACGATGGAGAAGAAGCTTCAAGAGGGCGCCTCGGAAGGGCGCGAGCAGGGCAAGCGCCGCCGCCGGTATTCGGCGGAGGAGAAGCTGCGCCTGGTGGCCGAGAGCGAAGCCCCAGGCAGCAACGTTTCCCTGGTGGCCCGGAAGTACGGCATCAACGCCAGCCTGCTGTTTCGCTGGAGGCACCTGAAGGAGGCGGGAGGCGTGTCCGGACTGCAGGCCGGTGAGGCCGTGGGGCCCGAGTCCGAGGTGCAGGCGCTGAAGGCCCAGGTGCGCGAGCTGCAGCGCTTGCTGGGTAAGAAGACACAGGAGGCGGAAATCCTGCGGGACGCAGTGGAACTGGCGCGCGAAAAAAACTTCTGTCGCCCGCGGCCTTGTCGAGGCTGGGAGGCATCCTGTGAGTGGCGTGGCCCGGGCGCTGGGCGTGGCCCGCTCCACACTGCACCGTCCCCTCTCCCCGCGAGCCCCCCGCCGCCCCAATGCCCAAGCTGACGCCGAGGTGCTCGCGGGCCTCAAGGCCATCGTCGGGCAGCGGGCTACCTATGGCTACCGGCGGGCCTGCGCTGTCCTCAACCGGCAGCGCGGAGCCGAGGGAAAGCCCCCAGTCAACCCCAAGCGGGCGTACCGCCTCATGCGCGAGGGGCAACGGCTGCTCCAGCGACACTCGGGCAAGCCCATGCGCACCCATGACGGCAAGGTGGTGACGCTCAAGTCCAACCTGCGCTGGTGCAGCGACGGCTTCGAAATCCGCTGCTGGAATGGCGAGCGGGTGCAGGTGGCCTTCAGCCTCGACTGCTGTGACCGGGAGGTCATCGCCTTCCAGGCCTCCGCCGGGCATCCACCTCGCTCACCATCCAGGACTTGATGGCCGAGACGGTCGAGGCGCGCTTCGGGCCGGGCACCTCGAAGGTGTCGCACCCGGTGGAGTGGCTGTCCGACAACGGCCCCGTCTACACCGCGCACCCGACGCGCGAGTTCGGACGATCCCTGGGCCTCCTCGTCTGCACCACGCCAGCGTACTCACCGCAGAGCGACGGCATGGCGGAGTCCTTCGTGAAGACGTTCAAGCGAGACTACGTCTCCCTCAACGAACTGCCCTGCGCCGCCCACGTCCTCGCGCAATTGCCTGCCTGGTTCGACGACTACAACCGCTGTCACCCGCACCGTGTGCTCAAGATGAAGTCACCCCGCGAATTCCGTACTGCAAACTCTCAACCCTGAGCTGTCCGATTTGACGGGGGCAACTCCACTCGGTGGAGGCCCTCCGGGACAAGACTCGCGCTTGGGCGCGCGACGCAAACCTCCACCGCGCTCCCATTCGCTGGGCCTTCACCCTGGCCAAGGCCCGCCGCACCTTCCACTACCAACCGGAGGACTTCATCCGGGACGAGGACTAGCAGCGCAACGCGCCAGGGGCCGGCAGCCACCTCAGACGCGCTTCTCCCAGCGGGGCGTGTCGTCGTCCACCGGCGTATTCGCGACCTTGGACACCCAGTCCAGCGTCCCCTGCAACGGCGCCCGGCCGTAGGCCTTCGCCGGGATGAACGCCCAGAGCAGCAGGTAGAGCGCCGCGCTCATTCCCGCGGACGCGAACAGCATCAGCACGAACGCCACCCGCACCAGCGAAACGTCCACGCCCAGCTCGCGCGCCAGCGCCGAGCAGACGCCCAGCAGCGCCCGCCCCTCGCCCCGGTGCATCGGCACCGTCCGCGCACGGCAGTGCGGGCAGCGCTGCGCCTCCCCGGACAGCTCCTTCGAACAGGCCCTGCAGCGTGTCGTGACGTCCATGAGGTGACCTCCCAGTCAGGCCCCCGCTTGGCACGATGGGGGTCCCATACCTACCTACGGACCCCACCGCCCGCGATTGCGTCCGCCCCCCAATGTCGTGATTCCGGGGGTTTCTGTCCGGCTGCGTCAGTGGATTTACAGATTTAATCCAGGCGATGTTGACAGCCTTACAGGCAAGCAGCTTCTAATTCACCAAGACTTCCCTTACCTAGACGGCAGGGACATCTTTCAGCCCGTTGGACCGCTTTTACAACGCATCTCGTCAGGAGCCGACATGGACGCGCGCACCTCCCAGACCCCCCCGGCTTTCGGCCCCGGCGTGACCGTGGAGGGCGACTGGCACCCGGATTACGCGGAGGTGCTGACGCAGGAGGCCATGGCCTTCGTGGCGAAGCTGGTCCGCACCTTCGGTGAACGGCGGGAAGCACTGCTGGAGCGGCGCAAGAAGGTGGCGCAGGGCTGGCGCAAGGGTGAGCGCCCCCACTTCCTCCCGGAGACGGCGGACATCCGGAAGGGTGACTGGACCGTGTCTCCGGTGCCCGCGGACCTGCAGGACCGGCGCGTGGAGATCACCGGTCCGGTGGACCGCAAGATGATCATCAACGCGCTCAACTCCGGCGCCAGCGTCTTCATGGCGGACTTCGAGGACGCCAACAGCCCCACCTGGGACAACGTGGTGCGCGGCCAGCTGAACCTGCGCGACGCCGTGCGCAAGTCCATCTCCTTCACGGCGGAGAACGGGAAGCACTACGCGCTGAATGAGAAGCACGCCGTGCTCTTCGTGCGCCCGCGCGGCTGGCACCTGCCGGAGCGCCACGTGCGCATCGACGGCAAGCCCATCTCCGGCTCGCTCTTCGACTTCGGCCTGTTCTTCTTCCACAACGCGCGCGAACAGCTGAAGCGCGGCACGGGCCCCTACTTCTACCTGCCCAAGATGCAGAGCCACCTGGAGGCCCGGCTGTGGAACGACGTGTTCCACCTGGCCCAGAGCGAGCTGGGCATCCCGGGCGGCAGCATCAAGGCCACGGTCCTCATCGAGACGCTGCCCGCCGCGTTCGAGATGGACGAAATCCTCTACGAGCTGCGCGAGCACTCGGCCGGCCTCAACTGCGGCCGCTGGGACTACATCTTCAGCTTCATCAAGACGCTCCAGTCGGACGCGTCCGTGGTGCTGCCCGACCGCGGGCAGGTGACCATGGACAAGGGCTTCCTCAACGCCTACTCGCAGCTGCTCATCCAGACCTGTCACCGCCGCGGCGCGCACGCCATGGGCGGCATGGCCGCCTTCATCCCCATCAAGGGGGACACGGCCGCCAACGACGCGGTGATGGCCAAGGTCCGCGCGGACAAGCAGCGGGAGGCGAAGAACGGCCACGACGGCACCTGGGTGGCGCACCCCGGCCTGGTCCCCCTGGCCAAGGAGATCTTCGACGCGCAGATGCAGGGCGCGAACCAGGTGGCCAACAAGCGCGAGGACGTGCGCATCACCGAAGCGGACCTGCTCAAGGTGCCCTCCGGCACACGCACGGAGGAGGGCCTGCGCCACAACATCCGCGTGGGCATCCAGTACACCGCCGCGTGGCTGGGCGGCCTGGGCTGCGTGCCGCTCTACAACCTGATGGAGGACGCGGCCACGGCCGAAATCTCCCGCGCCCAGGTGTGGCAGTGGATCAACCACGAGGCCACGCTGGAGGACGGCCGAAAGGTGACGCCGGAGCTGTTCCGCAAGCTGCTCGCGGAGGAGATGGCGCAAATGGGCCGCGAGGGCGCCGTCGAGCGCTACGGCCAAGCGCACATGGAGAAGTCCCGCGCCCTCTTCGAGCAGCTGTCCACCGCGCCCGCCTTCGAGGACTTCCTCACGCTGCCGGCCTACGAGGCCCTCGACGCGCGGTCCTGACGCTTTTCCAGACGCAGCACCGAAGTCTTTCAACCCTTCACCGCAGTCCGAGGAGTCCTGGCATGTACGACGCGACGCCGACCACTTCCGATGCCTCCCCTCACGCGAAGCTCCATGCGCAGCGCTTCGAGGGAATCAAGCGCAACTACTCCGACAAGGACGTGGAGAAGCTGCGCGGCTCCATCCGCGTGAGCTACACGCTGGCGGAGCTGGGCGCCCGCCGCCTCTGGGAGCTGCTCCACACGGACGAGTACATCAACGCGCTGGGCGCCCTCACCGGCAACCAGGCCGTGCAGATGGTGCGCGCGGGCCTCAAGGCCATCTACCTGTCCGGCTGGCAGGTCGCCGCGGACGCGAACAACGCCGGCCAGATGTACCCGGACCAGAGCCTCTACCCGGCGGACTCCGTCCCCTCCGTGGTGAAGAAGATCAACAACGCCCTGCGCCGCGCGGACCAGATCGACCACGCGGAAGGCCGCAAGGACCGCTACTGGTTCGCGCCCATCATCGCGGACGCGGAGGCCGGCTTCGGCGGTCCGCTCAACGCCTATGAGCTGATGAAGGGGATGATCGAAGCGGGCGCCGCGGGCGTGCACTTCGAGGACCAGCTGGCCAGCGAGAAGAAGTGCGGCCACATGGGCGGCAAGGTGCTGGTGCCCACCAGCCACTTCGTGCGCACGCTGACCGCGGCGCGCCTGGCGGCGGACGTGATGGGCGTGCCCACGCTGCTCGTGGCCCGCACGGACGCGGACAGCGCCAAGCTGCTCATGAGCGACGCGGACGAGTACGACCACGCCTTCATCGACAAGGCGGCGGGCCGCACGGGCGAGGGCTTCTACCGCATCAAGGGCGGCCTGGAGTGCGCCATCGCGCGCGGCCTGGCCTACGCGCCGTACGCGGACCTGGTGTGGTGCGAGACCAGCACCCCGGACCTGGCGCAGGCCAAGGCCTTCGCCGAGGGCATCCGCAAGCAGTTCCCCAACAAGATGCTCGCGTACAACTGCTCGCCGTCCTTCAACTGGAAGAAGAACCTGGACGACAGCACCATCGCGAAGTTCCAGCGTGAGCTGGGCGCCATGGGCTACAAGTTCCAGTTCGTCACCCTGGCGGGCTTCCACGCGCTGAACTTCTCCATGTACGAGCTGGCCCGTCAGTACAAGGACCGCGGCATGGCGGCCTACAGCGAGATGCAGCAGTCGGAGTTCGGCGCGGAGAAGCACGGCTACACCGCCACGCGCCACCAGCGCGAGGTGGGCACCGGCTACTTCGACCAGGTCGCCGAGGTCATCTCCGGCGGCAGCGCCAGCACCCTGGCCCTGCACGAGTCCACCGAGGCCCACCAGTTCTAGGCCCGGCGGATCATCCCGGGGCTCGGACGCCCTGAAAAGGCACGGAAGGCCGCGGCGTCCCAGGGGAAATTCCCTGGGATTTCGCGGCCTTCGCCGTTCGCGCGGCGAAAGAGGCAACTTACCCAGGGCTGGGGCGATAATGGAGAGAACGAACTTGAAGCCCCACAGGCACGCCTCCGCGTGTGCCGCGCAGACCGGGGCCTTTTGACGGGAGCCGCCATGAATCGCATCACGTCTCTCTCCGGTCCTCGGGTGCAGCCGGCCACGACGAACAACGCCTCCTCCGTGTCGGGCAGCCGCTTCGGCTCGCTGATGTCGGGCGCGGCCTCGCAGCCGAAGATGGGCGCGCAGGTGACGGGCGGGTCGGTGGTGGCGTCGGCGCTGGCGCAGATGGGGGCCACGCCGCACGGCGGGCTGGTGAACGCCTACACCGCGGGCGCCACCCCCATGCAGGCGAATCAGACCCAGCAGCAGGCCGCGGCCTCGCAGACGGGCGCGGAGCCCAAGAGCGAGGAGATGCAGGCCATCGAGGACCTGGCCACCATGTCCGCGGTGTCCATGTCCCAGTCCATCCTGCACATGGGCGGAATGAAGCTGACCCTGGACCGCGAGTAGTCCCCGCGCCCCAGGGCCGTCCTTCACAGCATCGGCTTCACGCGAGCCCTGGGGGAGACCTCAGGGCTTTTTCTTGTCGCTGTCGTCGCTGTACTGGTCGCGGATGCCGTCGTGCCGGTGCCGCGTGTCCTTCCAGGGCTTGTCCACGTCGGTGCGCTGTCCGCCGTTCTGCCCGGTGATGTCGTTGAGCTCCTCGGCGCGCCCTTCGGCGGGCACCCGGTCACCGTGCTCTTCCGGGTCCTTCTGCTTGCTGGGGTCCAGCGGGATGCCGGCGCTCTTCTTGAGGTATTCGTCCTTGGGGTCCATGCCGTCATTCCTCCCTTGAGCCCTCAAGGTGGTGACGGAGTGCCGTACCGGGAGCGGCCGGGCGGCCCGGGGGACGCTTCCTCAGTTGAGGTACTTCGGCCTCGCCGGAGCCGTGGGGGCCGCCGGTGCCTGGGCCTTCATCATCTCCAGGCCCTGGCGGGTGAGGACGAAGCGGACGACGCCGGAGCCGCGCTCGGTCTCGATTTCGGCCTCGAAGGCGGGCCCGGCGATGCCGCCCAGGGACACGTCCTTGCGCAGGTTGTTCACGCGGCCGGAGAGCAGATCGCCGGCCACCTCCCGCGAGCCCTCGCCGCGCGTGTACAGCTCGAAGGCGGCCTCGTGCAGCGTCATGGCCAGCGCCGGGGTAAGGGGCTGGGAGCTGAAGAGCACGGAGATGAGGAGCCAGTAGGGCGTCTGTTCAGCCATCGCGGAGCGCAGTGTAACGCCCGCGGCTAGCGGGCGCGCGGCTGTCTGCGAGCGGCGATGGCTTCCGCGAGCACACCCTGCGCCCTCCAGTGGCCATACAGGCGGCCCTGGGACGCGAGGAAGTCCAGGCGCTGGCGGGTGCGTTCGTCCAGGCGGCCGGGGGCCGCGTCGCGGTAGGGCGTGCCGGGCAGCGGCATGAAGGTGTGGCCGTGCACGCGGGCGCCCAGGTCGGACAGCCGCTGCATGAGGTCCAGCGTGGCGTCCACGTCCGCGGGCTCCTCGCCGGGCAGGCCCAGGATGAAGTCCACGTTGGGCACGAAGCCGCCCTCCACCGCGAGCCGAGCGGCGCGCACCACGGTCTCCACGTCGTGGCCACGCCGGGTGGCCTGGAGGATGCGCTCGGAGCCGGACTGGCCTCCGATGATGAGGTTGTCGTTGGCCACATAGCGCTTGAGCAGGGCCAGGGACTCCGGCGTGACGTGCTCCGGGCGCACCTCCGAGGGGAAGGTGCCGTAGTAGATGCGCCCGTCCGGGGCCATGGCCTCCGTCACGGCGGCGAGCAGTTCCTCCACGGCGGCCAGGTTCACGGTCTCGTCGGGGGTGCCGTAGGACAGGGACGTGGGGGTGATGAAGCGCAGGTCGCGCCGTCCCGCGCGGCGCAGTTCGCGGGCCCAGTGGGCGATGTTGGCCACGGTGCGGTGCCGGAAGCGCGCCTTGGACATGAAGGGCGTCTGGCAGAAGCGGCAGGCGTAGATGCAGCCGCGGGTGATCTCGATGGCGCCGAACTTCACGTGCTTCGCGGCGAACGGGGGGAAGTCGTCCAGGCGCACGCCCTCGCCGTGGCCGTGCTGCACGAGCTTGCCGTCCTTCAGGTGCGCGGTGCCGTGCGTGGTGCGCGGGTCCTCGCCCTTGAGGACGCGGGCCAGCAGGGCGCGCAGGGTGTGTTCGCCCTCGCCCACGGCGACGAGGTCGAAGCCGGCCTGGAGCGTCTGGAGTGTTTCGGCGGTGGCGTGCACGCCGCCCGCGATGCAGAGGACGCCGCGGCCCTCCAGCCGTTCGCGCACCCAGGTCAGCTCCTCCACGGAGGGACCGAAGCTGGCGGAGTAGAAGGACCACGCGGCGACGACGGTGTCGCCCGCGTCCGAGCGTTCGCGCACGGTGGTCAGCAGGTCCTCGCGGTTGCGAGGGAAGTGCAGTGACACATCCGCGAGCGCGGGGTCCGCCTCCACGGCGCCGGCGAGCACGGTGAAGGCGTACTTGCCGGGGTACTGGTAGCTCAGGACGAGCGAGACCTTGCGAGGCGTCTGCGACATGACGACCGCGGATGATGCCACAGCGCGGTCAGAGGAAGCGGCGCTCCCACTGGCGGACCTCGGCTTCGGTGAAGAAGCCCCATTCCCCCCGGTGCGCGTAGAGCCACGGTTCCAACACGCGAGCCAGCTCGCGGTACGCGGGCAGCGTGTCACCGGCCTCCAGGTCCCCGGCTTCGGGAACCGGGCCCAGGGACACCACTGCGCGGTCCGGGGACAGGGATTCGACCTGGGTTGAAGGTGAGTGCAACCGGGAGCGAAGTGCTTCCGCGCCGCCCAGTTCGTTCAGGACCGGTGGTCCCAGGAAGTTGAGCCACGCGGGGGGACGGAGCTTCGTGCCCAGATACAGGGCGAGTCTGTTCAGCCGGTGCACCAGATCGAAGCCCGGGTGACGCCGGGTCACTTCATGGAGGCGCGGCGTGATCGCCTGGGTCCAGGCATGGGCTTCGAGCGACAGTCCCGCGTGCCCCGAGTTCCACGGCAGTTCGCTCCCCAGGTCGATGGCCAGTGCGCGGATCCACTCCGGCCCGCGTTCGTCCAAGAACTCGGTGGGCAGCCGGAACTCCAGGCAACAGGTGTTCTCAGGGTACGTGTCGTGGAAGTTGGGCGCCGTGGTGCCACGGCCTTCGTACTTGAAGCAGATGCCGGTCGCGGAGTGATACAGCTCGTGCACCTCGGCTGCGCCGAAAACAGACTCAACCATCCGGGACCGAAGAACCACTTCTCCCTTCGCATCAAGCCGTGGCCTATCCCCCGTGTAGATATCCAGGTACGCGTCGAACTGGCGTGGCTCGATGGCCTTTCGATAACGCTCGAAGGCACGCCAGACCGCCGAAGCGATCTCCTCGTGAGGAGCCCGCACGTAGTACGCAATGCTGAGACCCTCTCGAAGCAGGACCACGTTATTGCCCTCGATATCGAGGGTCTCACGGACTCTCGGGACTCGCGTGACCATCACCTGACTCCGTAGTTGGGAGACACTGTCTTCAGCATCAGGTCATTCCCCAGAAGATCCCTGTACACCTCATCCTGCCACCGACCCGCGTAAGGGCTTCCTGGCGGGTATGGAGACCAGGCGGCGGGGCTATCCACCGGGCACGGGAACTTGAAGTCATAGACCCGCTGAATTTGAAGCGGGTTCCCCAAGGCGTGCAGCACCACATCCGGCGCGATGGTCCCCGTCAGTAGGAAGAACTGTCCTGCGGCCAGCCAGCGCGCCACCTCCTCCGGATCCAACCAACGCGTCCGGCCCGTCTTCGCATCACGAAGGTAGCGCGGCTCCAGGCTGAACCGTCCCGCATCCGTGGCGCCCAGTGCCTCCTGCACGCACGCCAGTGCCGCCTCGTGCTTCGCGTTCCCCAACTGCACGGCCCGCGTCGTCTCTCGGCCGTTCGCGTCCACAACCCGCTCCTCGCAAATCTCTCGAGTCGCCCACCGCCCGGGCCCCAACATCCGTTCGTTCACGTCGAAGTTCGCCCGCTTCGCGCACTCCACCAGCACGCGCTCCACGCGGGCCACCTCCGCCGCTTCCCACAGGCGCATCACCGCCGCGGCCTGACCTGCCCGGGCCGCCGCGCGGGTCAGCCACGGCAGGATGGCGTCCTGCCCCACCTGCGACGCACACGCCGGATTGCGCAGGCACCCCGCGGTCGCGGAGTCCATCGCGAGCTGGGAGTAGCTCCGGGGCCTGCGCACCGCCGGGCCCGCGCACGCGGTCCACAGCAGGAGGCAGCACAGCCACCACATCCATCGGGGAGGAGTCATTCCGCGCCTCCTCGCATGGAAGCGCGGACTCCTTCAACCCACCTCCCGCCCCGGACGCACCGGAGCGGGAGGGACCTTCATCGACCCGCGCTTCAGTTCCGGCGACGGCGCGCCCGCATCAGGCCCAGCAGGCCCAGCAGCGAGAACGCGGCCAGCGACCCACCGCTCGCGGAGCAGCCGCCCTGGAAGTTCGCGTCGCCTTCACCCTCATCCAGCGGAGCCGGCTTCACGCCCGTGTTCGTGCCCGCGTCCACGGTCGTGCCCGCGTCCACCACGGGAGCCGGATCCTGCGGCGAGCCTGCGTCCACCACGGGGTCCGGATCCACCGGACTGCCCGCGTCGAACACCGGGTCCGGGTCCTGCGGCGAGCCCGCGTCCACGGTCGTGCCCGCGTCCACCGGCGTGCCCGCGTCCACCACGGGGTCCGGGTCGGGCTGCACCACCGGGAACACGTCCTCGCGCTTCGTCGCCTGCATCATGCCGTCGTGGTAGACGACGCCCACCGGCTTGATGGTGTCCGCCCGGTACAGGCCCAGCTTCAGGTAGTTGTTCTGGCCAGAGAACATCGTCTTGGCCTGGGTCTTCTTCAGCACCTGGACGCCGTTGTGCCACAGCTCCACGTAGCCCACGGACGCGTCCGGGGACCACTTCACGTGGAAGATGAACTCTTGCCACGCGCCACGCTTGAGCGCCGTGCTCCACACCGTGCCGCTGTCGTTCAGCGTCAGGCGGATGAGCTCGCCCTTCACGAAGAACTCAATCGGCGGCGACCCGCAGCACCCGTCGTGGTGCCACTGCGTGAAGAGCTGCCACGCGTCCACGCTGGGGAAGTCGTTCGCGAACATCACCTTCCAGCGGTACCAGTACTCCGAACCCACCTTCTCGTTGCTCAGATAGACGAGCTCGTTGCGGTTGCCGCTGGAGTTGATGGGATCATCGCCCTGCTTCACCGTGGCCTTGAGGGCGTACTTTCCTTCCGACACCGGACTCGTCACCACCTGGAGCCGGTCCGAGCTCACCATCTGTTCCTTGCTGTATTGGGAACGGTTTCCCGTCTCGAAATCGCCCCGCCAGACGATTTCCGCCGCAGCGAGGCTCGGGAGCAGACACGCCACGAGCCAGAGGTGCAGTGCTTTCAATGCTGAATCCTTGGGGAGGGGGAAGTGCCGATGCTTTGACGGCAAAGCTTTGACAGACACTACCCCAAACCATTCCCTCACTTCATTCCCCCGCCAAACCATTCCAAGACGCCTGACAACACAGCATGCAACCAGGCAGGCCCCCACCTGGATTGAGACATGTTTCACGTCGGGGCCGGGCCGCCCGCACCCACCGAGCGGACGGCGGAGCGATGTCCTGAACGCAACGCGTCATTGACAGGGGAGCATCCAGGGGGCTGACGGGACGGGGGCGTGGTGTAAGGTCACGGGCCCTTCCGGCGCTCCCTTCCCGGGGCGCTCATCCGTGTGCCCCATGCTCGTACTGCGAGACGTCCAGAAAACCGATTTGCCCGGCCTGAAGCGTCTTGCCGCGGTGCTGAACACGGTCAACCTGCCGAACAACGAAGAGACGCTCGAGGCCATCATCGACAAGTCGGTGAAGAGCTTCGCCGGCAAGGTGAAGGACCCGTTCGAGCGCGAGTACCTCTTCGTACTGGAGGACGTGCGCAACAACCTCATCATCGGCACGTCGATGATCATCGCCCAGCACGGCACGTACGACGCGCCGCACATCTACTATGAGGTGAGCGAGCGCGAGCACTACTCCGCCTCGCTGGAGCGGCACCTGCGGCACAAGGTGCTGTCCATCGCGTACAACTACGAGGGCCCCACGGAGATTGGCGGCCTGGTGGTGGACCCGCCCTACCGCGCGACGCCGGACAAGCCCGGCAAGCAGCTGTCCTTCGTGCGCTTCCTCTTCATCTCCATGCACCGGCGGCTGTTCCGGCCGCGCGTGCTGGCGGAGCTGCTGCCGCCGCTGCTCCCCGACGGGCGCAGCCTGCTGTGGGAAGCCTGCGGCAAGAAGTTCACCGGGCTCACCTACCTGGAGGCCGACCGGCTGAGCCGCCAGAACAAGGAGTTCATCAAGGAGCTGTTCCCCGCGTCGGACATCTACGCGTCGCTGTTCCCGGACCGCGTGCAGAAGGTGCTGGGCGAAGTGGGCCCGGCCACGCGCGGCGTGCAGCGGATGCTGGAGCGGGTGGGCTTCCGGTACGTGGAGCGCATCGACCCGTTCGACGGCGGACCGCACTTCGAAGCGAATACGGAGGACATCTCCCTGGTGCGCCGCTACCGCACGATGAAGCTGGCGGAAGAGGACTTCGAATTGGTGGGAGACGACGTGCTGGTCGCCGCCGAGCGCGAATCCGGCCGCAACCGCTTCCGCTCCGTGCGCTGCCAGGCCCGGCTGGACAACACCGTCATCCACCTGCCCGCTCGCGCCAAGGAGATTCTGGAAGTGAAGCCCGGCGCGAAGCTGTCTGTCATTCCGTTCGAGTAGCGCGCACCACGCGGAAGTCTCCGCGCAGGAGCGACAGCCAGCGCGCCCCGGCCTCCAGCGCGGGGCCTTCCGGCGGCACCAACGCCAGCGCCAGGTGCGTGTCCGGGCGCACGGGGTCCAGGGACGTGGGATCCAAATCCAACGTCCCGCCACCCCGCAGCGCCACCCGCACCCAGGCGTGCGGCCGGGCGGGGCCGCCATCCACCACCAACAGCCCGTGCACCAACCCCACCCGCTGGCCGCGCGCGCGAGCCAGGGACGCGTAGCGCAGGGCGTGCGCCAGGCAGCCTCCGGCTTCACCCTCCCCTCCCGCGCGCCAGTCCGCCGCGGAGGGCCCCTTGTCCGGGAAGGCCGCGTGCACCTTCGCGGACAGGGCCCGCGCCTCCGCGGGCGTCCACTCCGTCATCTCCGGCAGCCGGGTGGGGACCGTGGCCGAGGCAGCCCGTGACGGCCCTCCGGGAACGAGCCTCAGCGCGCCCTCCGTGCCGCCCTCCACGGGCACCCCTTCCGCGAAGAGCTCCGGCGGTGCACGCAGCCGCTCTCCGGGAGCCGCCAGGGTGAAGCGGGAGTCGCCCACCTCCAGCGCCTGGAGTTGTCCCTTTTCGTCGTAGCGGGCGCGGAAGCGTGCGCCCAGCATCGTGCCCTCCGCGCTCGTCGGGCCCCTCGCCGTAACGCAGTGGGGGCCCTCCTGGCCGGACAGCTCCTCGCGGCCCTTCACGCAGCCCTCGGGGGGTGGGCCCCGCCACAGCCACAGCCCCTGGGGCACCGCGTCCGCGCCCGTCACGCGCCCTGCCGCGTCCACCCGCAGGGTCACCTCCCGCACGCGCTCGCCCGCGTGGCCGTCGCGCACGTGCAGGTGCCGGCTGGTGTACGTGAACCGCCCCGCGTCCAGGGACAGCCCCACCGTGCCCACCGGCACGCCACGCCACGCGAACACGAACCGGGCCGAACTTCCGGCCCTGGCGGCCTTGGCGCCCGTGCTGGCGGGGTTTACGGGGAGCGCCAGCATGGCGATGGCGAGCAGGGCCTTCATGTCCCATGAAGCATGCGTCGAAATCAGGACCGGCGCGAGAAGGCGGGTTAGCGTCCACCCCGTCCATGGGCGCCAAACGATACCTCTTCTCGTTCGGGCTGGTGGCAGCCCTGGTCTCCGCACTCATCCTGGGCTTCGTGCTGTATTGGGTGACGGGCAAGCCGGATGACACGGCGGGCTGGGCGGTGCTGCTGCTCGGCGTGCCGTTCCTCTGGCTCATCGGCAGCTACCTGTCGTGGTTCCGCTTCGCGGCCATGCGGCGGCGCGAGCGGCGCGACCTGATGTCCCGGCTGGCCGAAGGCGACCTCACCACGCCCATCCACACCGGCTTCGAGGGACAGGAGGACCTGCGCCGCCTCATCCTGTCCCTGCGCCGGGCCATGTCCCAGGTGCAGCGCGTGACGAGCAACCTGCACCGCACCGGCAACGGCGTGAGCGAGCAGGCCCGCATGCTGCTGGAGGCCGCGCGCCGTCAGGGCGGCGCCGTGGAGCGCACGCTCACCGCCGTGGGCGGCAACGGCACCAGCCTCCAGGTGGCCATCAAGCGCGTGCAGCACATTGAAACCTTCGCGCACGAGACGACGGGCGCCCTGCTGGAGATGACCGAGCGGCTGCACCAGGTGGTGGACGGCCTGGAGACCGTCAACGACTTCAGCCAGCGCACCAGCGGCCTCACCCAGGCGATGACGGAGAGGCTGACCCACATCGCCGCGTCCGGCGACGAGTTGGGCCGCTTCGCTTCGGAGGCAGAGGACTTCGTCGCGTTGGTGGAGGGCGGCATCGACGCCGTGCGCCGCCGCGCCACGGAGACCAACAGCATGGCCATCGCCGTCACCGCCACCGCCCAGCGCGGCGAGGCGCTGGTGGGCGACAGCGTGCAGGGCATGTACCGGGTGGAGGAGACGGTGCGCAAGGCGGCCGAGCTGATGGAGATGCTCGGCACGCGGTCGCTGGAGATTGGCCGCATCGTGGACGTCATCCAGGAGATCGCCGACCAGACGAACCTCCTGGCCCTCAACGCCGCCATCATCGCCGCGCAGGCGGGCGAGCACGGCCGCCCCTTCGGCGTGGTGGCCAATGAAATCCGCAGCCTCGCCGAGCGCACCACGCGCTCCACGCGCGAGATTGGCACCATGGTCACCGGCATCCGCGACGCGGTGGAGACCGCCGTGGCGCTGGTGCAGGAGGGCCGCGAGCAGGCCACCGCGGGCGTGGCCCTGGGCGACCGCGCCTCCGAGGCCCTGAGCGAGATCCGCTCCATCACCCAGCGCACCTTCGCCGCCGTGGAGGCCACGGTGATGGAGACGCAGCGGCTGGAGGCGCAGGGCGCCACCGTCGTGGAGGCCAGCAAGCGCGTGGCCCGGCGCGTGGAGGACATCACGCGCATGGCCATCGAGCAGTCCGGCAACGCGCGGGACCTGGTGCGCCAGATTCAGGAGATGTCGCGCGTGGGCCAGAGCGCGGGCCAGAAGGCCGAGGCCCAGGCGCGCACCGGCCGCGACCTGTCCGAAGCGGTGATGCGCCTGAGCGCGGCCATCGAGGAGCTGAGGGCCGCGCACCAGGTGCTCACCCGGGGCGACGCGTCCATTCGGGAAGAGGTCGCGCAGGTGCGCGAGGACGCGCGCCGGGTCATCCGCATTGGCGACGGGTTGGACCGCACGGTGGATCAACTGGGCCACGAGACGGCGAGCCTGGAGGCGGAGGTGTTCCGCTTCCAACTGCCGCGGGCCCGCGTGGGCGGCACGCTGAGGGTGGGCCTGCATCAGTCGGGTTCGCTGCGCGCGCGGCAGACGGTGGATCCGCTGTTCGCCGTGGAGAACCAGATGACGGAGCTGACGGCGTGCCTCTTCTCCTGCCTCGTACGGCTGGAGGACGGCATGCTGGTGCCCGACCTGGCCGAGCGATGGGACGCGGATCCGTCCGCTCGCCGCTACCGCTTCTACCTGCGCCGGGGCGTCACCTTCCACGACGGCGCCCTGCTCACCGCGCAGGACGTGAAGCGCCACCTGGAGCGGCTGATGGACCCGGCGCTGCGCTCGCCGGACCGCAGCCTGCTGGAGGACGTGGAGGGCGCGCGCGAGTACGCCAGCGGGCTGGCTCGCGAGGTGACGGGCATCGAGGTCCTGGACGAGGGCACGCTGGAGATCCGCCTGCGCGAGCCCAAGGCGTTCTTCCTCCAGCTCATGGCGCTGACCGCCACGGCGGTGGCGAAGATGGACCCGGCGGGGAAGCTGGTGGGCACGGGGCCGTTCCGCGTCGTGGGCATGCAGGCGGACCGGATGGTGCTGGAGCGCAACGCCACCTACTGGCGCGGCGGGCTTCCGCTGCTGGACCGGTTGGAGTTCGTCCTCGCGGAGACGCGCCCGCAGGCGGTGCGGCAGTTGTTGGATGGGCAGGTGGACCTCGTGTCGTTCCTGCACGTGGAGCACACGCAGGCGCATGGGCTGGACGCGCATCAGGTGGTGACCAGCACCACGCCCTCCACTGCGTTCCTGGGCCTCAACCTGAACGAGGCGCCGTACAACGACGTGCGCGTGCGGCGGGCGCTGCGCGCGGGCATGGACATCCCGGGCGTGGTGGAGCAGTTCCATCCGGGCGCACGCGTGGCCCGCACCTTCACGCCGCCGGAGCTGCTGGACGGGGCCCAGGAGCTGGGGCCCACGCCGGTGCCGGACCTGACGTTGGCGGAGCGGCTCCTGCGCGAAGCGGGCGTGCGGCGGTTGCAGCTCACCCTGCACCACGCGGTGGGCCGCGACACGTCCGCCGAGGACGCGGTGCTCTTCCGGCCGCTGATCCAGGCGGGGCTCGTGGAGCTGCGGCATGAGCAGATGCCCCCGGAGGAGTACCTGGCGCGCCTGCGCGAGGGGAAGGTCCCGGCGTTCCGCACGCTGTGGCTGGCGGACTTCCCGGACCCCGACGCGTTCCTGCACTTCCTGCTCAACTCCAGCGCGCAGACGGTGTACCCGATGGGCTACCGCAACCCGGAGCTGGACCGGATCACGGCGGAGGCGCGCGTGTCCATCGACCCGGAGCTGCGCTCGCAGCTGTACCGGCGCGCGGAGCTGCTGGCGCGCGAGGACTGCCCGCTCATCCCGCTGTACCACGACCGCACGCACGCGGTGGCGGTGGCCTCCGTACAGAACCTGCGGCTGCACCAGACGCCACCGCAGGTGCGCTTCGAGGACCTCTGGGTGGACCCGGCCGCGGGCGGCTAGGGCACGGTCCGGCGCGCTCCGGCGGGGCTGCCGTTGCGCTGGGGCCAGCCCCGGGCTTCGGTGCGCCCCCCGAGGGGGAAGGACTCCAGGAACCAGACCCCGTCGCGGCGCAGGGCCACGTGCAGCAGGTCGCCCGCGAACACCGCGCCCGCTACCTCCACGCGGCCCGGCAGGGAGCACTGGTTGAGCTTGTTGCCGAAGGCGATCCATTCGAGCCACGCCTGGCGCTGACCGTTCGGCAGCTCCGCGTCCGCGAGCACGCCCACGGTGTTCCGCTCCAGCAGCGCGGCTTCGTGGAAGGCACCGGGAAGCAACGGCGAGGGCAGCACGTCCACCTCCGAGAGGACATGGCCGTCGTCGGAGCTGAAGGAGCGCAGCACCGTGCGCAGCTCCGCGCCGGCGCAGGGAGTGCCGTCCGTGTGGTCGCACGCGAACGCGAACGCATGACCGGTCGTGCCTCCGGGGGACATGAGCACGGGCTCGGCCAGGGCAGACAGCATGCGCGTGCCCGCGTCCCAATCCAGCGCGGTGAGGGTTCCCCCATCCGTGTCCACGAAGGCCTGCGTGCCCACGAGCAACCGTCCCGACGCGAGCGCCAGTGACGGTGCACCGCCTGGGACACCCGCACCGAGTGGTTCGAAGCTCAGCGATGCGATGCCTCCGTCCACGCTCGCATCACCGAACGCCATGAGTGTCCCGCCGTCCGTGCTCACTTCAGGCGGTGCCCAGTCCGTGAAGGCCAGCCGTCCATCCCATGGCGTGTAGAGGTACGCGCCGCGCGCATCGTCCACCGCGAGCCTCGCCTCTCCGCCGCCGTCCTCCTCCGGCCCCATCGCCAGCGGCACGCCAGCGTCCGCGCTCAGCAACATCAGCCGGGAGCGCAGCGGCTCCGTGCCCGCGTCGTCGCTCCACGTGACGTACGTCAGCACGTCCCCTTCCTTCGTGAGCGCCACCCTGCCCGCTCCCGTTGTGCCGGGCACACCCTCCGGCGTCCCTCCATCCAGCGCCGCATCGGCGAACGCCAGTGACGTGCGCCAGCGCAGCTCGCCCACGCCTCGCGGCGCGTATGCCTCCAGCGCTTCCGGCGCGAGCACCACCACACCCGCGTCCGATGCCGCGAGCAGCGTCCTCGCGCCTCCGTCGTCATAGGGCGACTCGTAGCGCAGCAGTCCGCTCTCCGTGTACGCGGCGAGCCAGCAGCCCGCGTCCTCACCGCACACCGACACATAGACCGTCTCGTCGTCCACCAGCAGCACCGGCCCGCCGTCCTCCGCGACGGGCATCCCGCCCAGCTCCGCGCTGAAGACGGACTCCAGGTCTCCTGCGTCCGGACGCATGCACTCGCCCGCGCTGCACGTGCCCTCGTCCTGGCAGGGCGTGGCTGGCGCGCAGACGAAGCCGTCCGGCGGCGTCACTGACTGGCACGTGCCGCTGAAGCAGACCTGCGCCGCCTTGCAGCTCACCGCGCCGCAGGGGCTGAAGTCCGCTACGTCCACCTCCTGGCAGCCCGAGTTGCGGTCGCACACGCCCACCTTGCAGGGGTTGCTCGGCACCGGGCACGCGACGTTCGCCGTCACGCAGCCCTGCGTCGGCGAACAACTGTCCACCGTGCACGGGTTGTCGTCATTGCACGTGCGCGGCTGCCCCACGCAGACACCCGCCTGGCAGCGGCCGTTCTCCTGACAGCGGCTGCTGGGGATGCATGACGCTCCGTCCTCCTGCGGGGACTCGATGCACAGGCCGGACTCCAGGTCGAAGCGCGAGTCACGGCACTCGCCCTGCGGCACGCACGGCAGCGGGCGCACGCCCACGCCGGTCAGCTTCACCTTCGCCGTGGTGCGCCCCGCGGTGAGCACCAGCTCCCCCTCCACCGGCGTGCTGCCCGCGGAGAACAAGATGTCCACCGTGCCCGTGCCGCTGCCTCCCACGACAATCTGGGACACAACGACGAAGAAGGGCGCGTCCGTCACCGCGTCCACCGTGACGCCCGCGCGGCCCGTGGCCACCAGCGTCAGCGAACGGCGCACCTGCGTGCCCTCCAGCACCCGGCCGAAGTCCACCACCTCTTGCTGCGGCCGGAAGCTGGCGCTCGCACCGCCCACGTTGGGGCCGTCGCCACAGCGGCACCCTCCCACCAGGACGAGCAACAGGAGCAGCCACCAGCGAGCACGGGCGCGGAACATGCCCCGACTCAACCGCGCCACCCCGGGCCCGCGCAACGTGCGCCCACCCTGGCGGGTCGTCCCCGCACATTTTCCTGCCCGGCCGGGCCCGCTACGGTTCCACGGCCGACTCACGCCGCCGCGTCAGCGCCCGCACGCCGAAGCCCAGCGCCGCCACCACGAGCAGCCCGATGACCGCGTACTGGTAGCGCGACACCAGCACCGTCAGCCGCTCCAGGTTGCCGCCCACCGCCATGCCCAGCGCCAGGATGAGCCCGCTGTGCGCCAGCGCGGAGATGGCGCCCAGCACCAGCGCGTTGAAGCGCGGCATGCGCGCCGCTCCCGCCGCGATGAAGATGACGCCCCGGATGCCCGGCAGGAACCGGTTCACCAAGAGCAGCCACGGCCCCGCGTGCCGCATCCGCGACTGCACCTGCTCCAGCCGCGCGTGCGTGAGCCCGAAGAAGGAGCGCCCCGGCTGCGCCTCGAAGCGCTTCGCCAGCCACTTGCCCACCGAGTAGTTGATGAACGCCCCCACCACGCTGCCCGCCGTCACCACCGCGAGCACCAGCCACCAGGGCTTCACCCCGCGCACGGCGTAGACACCGCCCATGAGCACGATGGTGTCCCCGGGGAATGGCGGCACCACGTACTCCAGCATCGCCGCCACGCCGAGCACCAGGAACCCAAACGGCCCCAGCATCCCAATCAGCTTGTCGACATGCTCGATCCACATCCGCGCGGTGCCCTCCAGGCCCGGAAGCCCTCCGCACGAGACTTAAGTCGCATCCCCGCCCGGCGGAACCCATGTTCTCCACCAGCCGCGCGGCGGTGAACACGGGCGGGCCGGGACGCCCCGGACCCGCCCACCCCTGGCGTCAGCCGAGCGAGACCCCTCCATCGGCCGTGAGGACACTCCGCGCTCCGGTTCTTGCCGTCGAAATCACGAACGCCGCGCGAAGCCGCGAGTCCTCCCACCGCCGGGCACTCAAGCCCAGGCCGGCAGAAGCGGACGTCAGGCCTGCCGGGGCGAAGCCGCGGGCGTCGGCAGCACCGTGCCGCCGTACTGGCTCGCCGCCAGCGTGCCGCACGCCGCGCCAATCTCCTTGCCGCCCGAATAGCGCCGCGCGATGGGCGCCTTCAGAATCTGCAGGTGGTCCCGGAACGCGCTCAACTCCTCCGCCGTGGGCGGCAGGTACTTGCCCGTCGGATCCGTCACGTCGATGAGGTCCACCTTGATGGGGATGCCCTCGAACGCCGCCTTCAGCGCCTCCGCGTCCTCGCGCTCCAGGTTGAAGCCCTGGATGGCCACGTAGGCAATCATCGCCCGCTCGCGCCGCGCTTCGCTGTACTCGCGGATGGCCTGGATCAGCTCCGGCAGCGGGTGCGTCTTCTCGATGGGGAGCACCTTCGCGCGCTTCTCCGGGATGGCGCTCGTCACGCTGAACGCCAGACGGAACGGGTGCCCTTCCTTCGTGTAGCGGCGAATCGCGGGCACGTGCCCCGCCGTGGAGAACGTGATGGCCGTGCCGGAGATGGAGAACCCGGCCGGGTGCGACAAAATCTGCGCCGCGCGGATGGTCTCCTTGTAGTTGAGCAGCGGCTCGCCCATCCCCATGAACACCACGCCGCCCACGCGCCGGTCCGCCTCCGCGCGCACCTGCATCACCTGGTCCAGAATCTCCCAGGTCTGAAGGTTGCGCTGGAAGCCCAGCTTGCCCGTCATGCAGAAGTCGCACGCCAGCGCACAACCCACCTGGCTGGACACACAGACGACGTACTTCTCTTCGAAGATGGGGATGCGCACCGCTTCGATGCGGCCGCCCAGCGGCGACTCGAAGAGGTACTTCACGAAGCCGTCTTCCGCCTGCCGCCGCTCGACAATCTTGAGGGACGGCATTTCCGCCTGGGCGCGGAGCAGGTCCGCGACCCGGCGCGGCACCTGGGGTGCCAGCGCGACGGCATCCACCGTGGGACGGGCGTGGGCGAAGACACCCGCGAACACCTTGCGCACCGCGGTCGCGGACGGCTGGGCCGGCGCGAGCGCCGCTTCCAGCTCCGGCAGCGACAGTTGTTTCAGGTTCACGAGCAGGACTTGATCTTCGAGCGCAGGAACTCGGTCAGCTTCGCCGACACTTCCCGAGGCATCTTCAGCGCCATGGCGCGCTTGCACAGGCCGGGAGTCGCCCGATAGGTGCTGAGGAATTCCTCGCAGGGCTTGCAGCCCGACAGGTGTTCCTGCAGGTGCCGCGCCTCCTCCTCGGGCATTTCACCCTCGAGGAACTCGAGCAGGAGGTTGATGGAATCTTTGCAGGTATACATCCGAACCTCGGCTGGCTGCGGCTCCCCTCGTTCCTGTTCGAAGATGCCGAGGCGCCCTGGGGGTTTCACACCCCGCGATTGTCCCGGTTGTAGAACAGGTCGATGGCCTCTCGCAGCGCGAGCCGTGCCCGGTGCAGGCGGCTCTTGATGGCGGGGATGGAAGCCCCCGTCACTTCTGCGATCTGTTCGTAGCTGAGGCCGTCCACGTCTTTCAAGAGGAAGACTTCCCGGTAGCCCTCCGGCAACCGGTCGGCCGCCTGCTGGATGGCCTGCCCCAGCTCC
This sequence comes from Corallococcus sp. AB045, assembly GCF_003668895.1. Lineage (NCBI taxonomy): Bacteria > Pseudomonadati > Myxococcota > Myxococcia > Myxococcales > Myxococcaceae > Corallococcus > Corallococcus sp. AB045. The sequence goes on along the minus strand of NZ_RAWN01000021.1, from coordinate 17,271 downwards.
GCGTCCAGCGCCTTCTCCTCGGCGTCCCGGCTCCAGTCCGAGACGGGGTAGTCCGCCAGGGTGCCCCGCTCCGTGAACTCAGGCGTCTGGAGCTCCGCCTCCGCCGCCTGGGCCACCCGGCGGTGACGCAGGCGCATGAGCGCGTGGTTGGCCGCGATGCGGTGCACCCAGGACCCGAAGGCCGCCTCGCCCCGGAAGTCCTTCAGGTGTTGGTAGGCGGACAGGAAGGTGTCCTGGGTGATTTCCGCCGCGTCCGCTTCCGAGCGCGTCATCCGCAGCGCCAGGCCGTACACCCGGTCCTGGTGCAGGCCCACCAGGGCCTCGAAGGCGGACACGTCACCGTCCTGGGCCCGCGTCAGGAGCCGCCGGTCTTCTTCCTGGGGAGCCTCTTGGGACATGACGTTTCCCACCCAACCAGTCGAAAGGTTCCGCGTCAAGGCCGACGGCGAGGCCGCCGGGAGACGAAGCGGCTGACGTGTCCACTGTCCCGGTCCCACAGCCGGAAGGGTTCAGCGGCCCACGCCCCGGCGTACTCCACGCCGATGCGAGGCCCCCGCTCCACCCGCGCGTCCGGCACCGGTGTCCCCAGCGACAAGTACAGCCCCTCCGAGTCCAGCGTGAGGCCGTTGTGGTTCAGGTTCAGCCCCATCACCCGGCACAGCCTTCCCGGTCCGTCTGTCCGCTCCCCGGGCGGGATGCCCTCCACCGGCTCCACGCCCCGCACCAGCACCGCCGCCGCCACCCCGGGCGCGTCCGTCACCACGTTGAAGCAGTGGTGCATTCCGTAGATGAGGTAGACGTACGAGCGCCCCGCCGGCCCGAACATCACCTCCGTGCGCGGTGTGCGGCCCTTGGACGAGTGACACGCCAGGTCATGCTCGCCCAGGTAGGCCTCCACCTCCACGATGCGGCCCACGCGCCGGCCCCGGACGCCGTCCACCACCAGCAGGGTGCCCAAGAGGTCGCGCGCCACCTCCAGGGTGGGCCGCGCGTAGAAGGACAGGGGGAGGAGGCTCATGGGCGAGGGGCTTGTCCGGGCGCGGAGGATGATGGCGGACGGCCTCATGCACAACCCTCCGAAGGGGCTGGTTTCCTTCCGCCGTCCCTGTCCGCACGGCGTCTTCTCCGCGACGCGGCTCCAGGCACGACTGTTGCCTTTCAAACCATCCCTGGAGTACGAACCCACCGACACGCTCAGCGAAACGGGGAGCCATCCCCCTCGCGCGCATCGGGCCTTGGAGGGGGGCAAGCCAGTCCTCGAAGCGCGCCAAGCCACCCGACCCATCGGGCGTCCCCGGCCGCTTGCTGCCCCCTGGGGATGCCTGGCCCCATCGCAAAGGACTCTCCGCAACCATGAAACAGGCGAACCTCCTCCTCGCGACCCTCCTCTCGCTAGGCTTCGGCGACGCGCTCGCGGCAAAGCCGGCACCCAAGGTTGAACCCGCCGCTCCAGCGGAGGCCGTGCCCTCCGGCGCGCCGACCTGGTGCGACGGCGTGACGGAGAAGCTCTCCTCGACGCCTGACTCCCTCGAGCTGGCGTCGGAGTACTTCAACGGGATGACGCTGGGGGAGATGCGCGACCTGGTGCTCTACAGCTGCGAGAACGCTGGCGACGAAGGGCGCCGCGCGTGGGTCCAGGCGGTGCGGCAGAGCCTGAGCAACCAGCACGGCCTCACGCTCGCCGACAACGAGCGGCTGATGAAGCTGGCCGCGAAGACGTATGGACAGGGCGGGCGCTACCAGGCGCCCAGCATGAATGACAACCCCGTCTGCCAGAAGCTGGCCCCCATCACGACCGGCCCCGAGAACCTGCGCCTGATTCGCTCGCTCGAGCGCATCGGCGTGGGCTGTGGCGACTGGAACACGCGGGAGAATCGCTCGGTGCTCGGCTCGCAGCATCGCAGCGAGGAGCCCGCGTTCTGGGTGGTTGACTACGAGGGTGGCTTCGACAGCGAGCTCGCGAAGGCCGTCTTCGTGAAGTCCCAGATGACCAACTTCCGCGCCCTGGGCGAGTCCACTCGGAAGGACCTGCGCTACTACCGCAACTGGGTCAACGCGTCCGGCGTCACCCTGGATGACGCGGCGTTCCGGCGGCAGCTCGCGGCCATGGACCTGCCCGAGGAGGCGGCGATGCAGGCGGTGCTGACCTTCCGCGGCGCCATGGCGGAGTTCGCGGAGCGCCAGCGCTTCATCGAGGACGCCGCGAAGAAGGACAAGGCGGTGGCCGCCATGTTCTTCAAGGGCCCCGAGGCCGCCCGCGCGCAGTGGGCCAAGGAGGCCGCCGCGAACAAGGCCGTCTTCGAGTCGGTGCTGGCCCTGGAGGCGAAGCGGACGGACACGCCCGGAGGGATGACCGGCTGCGCCAGTCAATTGTTCCCGGCCTTCCAGGGCTGGGCGCGAGACCACGCCAAGGCGAACCCCTCCACCTCCGTGCAGGAGATGACGATGGGGGGCTATCTCGGCTCCTCGCTCGCGTACGGCCTCACCCTGTGTGGCCTCAACGACAAGGAGGCGCCCGTGATGGAGCGGGTCTTCGAGTACTACCTGAGTCGGACCCTGGTGCAGCGCGGTCCCATCTCCGCCTCGGTCCAGGGCATGGTCAATGGCGCCAACGAGAGCCGCGGCACGAGCGGCCTCACGGACCTGGCGAGCCCCGCCGTGCAGCTCCCCAGCCTGGGGATGAGCGTGCACACCGAGGACTCGCCGATGGACCCGACCCGGCTGCCCAGCGGCGTCGTGGCGAAGGTGACGCCCAAGGGGAACCAGGTGCTCATCACGTTCAAGAAGGAGACGCGCAAGGAGCCGGTGTACGAGTGCTTCGACACGAAGGAGATCTGGTACGTCACGCCCGGAGGCAACGTGCGGTACCGGAGGGCCTGCAAGAAGGTGAGTGATCAGACGGTGACCGGGGCTCCCGCGCCGCTCACCGTGCCGCGCTTCGCGGCCGGGGGCATCAAGCCGGGCAATCTGATGCGGTTCTGGAAGTACACCAACGGCGAGAGCGCAGGCAGCGGCTGGCCGGTGGAGGTGTTCACCGATGGCAGCCGCAAGCGCCGGGTGAACCTGCTCGGCGCACAGCTCTGAGGTGTTCGCGCCACCCCGTCCGGAGTCCCTGGCGGGGTGGTGCTTCGAGCAGTACCGCCAGGTGGACAGAGGTCCCCCATGACCGAAGAGACCGGCTCCACGCCCAACGGCATCCCTCCCGCCTGCACGCCGAAGGAGGCGCCGCTGTTCGTTGGCCCGGAGGGTGTGTTCGGGCTCTTCGCCGGGTACTTCCCGTTCCTGTACGGCCTCGTCCCCCTCATCGGCCTGCTCGAAGGGAACGTGAGCGCCGGGGAGCTCGCCCTGGGCTGCGTCGCGCTCGGGGTCGGCGGGTACGGCATCGTCTGGGATCGCAAACGGGTCCGTCGTTCGAAGCGATTGCGCGCCGCCATCGACGCCGCCATCCCGGACGAAGACCGCATCGCGGAGGACCAGGTTCTGCCCACGCTCGCCCGCGCCTTCTCGGGGGCTGTCGTGCCAGCGACGCCGCAAGGCCTGATGGACTCGCTCCGAGATCCGGAACAGGGGCGCGCGCCCGAGCGCCACGAGCGAGTGTGCGTCACCAGGGATGGCGTCGAGCTCACCATCTACTTGAAGAGCTTCCATGCCTCATCCGGCGAGTTCGATGACCGGGGGCCTGGGATGATTCATCTCCTGGCCTACTGGCGGGTCCAGGCCCGGGTCGCGACGGAAGTGGAGTTCCGCCTGTCGCCGCGCGAGATGGCGGAACCGTTCTCCTTTCGCTGGGACCCAGTCTGGAAACCCGGCCCGCGAACGTTCGAGGCGCTCTTCCAAGTCGAGGACCCCTCGGGATGGGTGCGGACGCAGCTCCCCGCGGAGGTCCGCGCGCTGCTGCTCCAACGAACGGCGTTCGTCGTGCGGTGCACCCACGGCCGCGTGGAGTGCATGTGGCCCCAGACCGTCGTCGGCGTGACGCGCTCCCGCTTCGAGGACGCCGCGCGCATCGTCTCCATGGTTGCTCGCCAGTTGGGGGCCGGCACGGCCAGCCAGCGCGACGTGGGGACATGACACACCCGGTCACGCCCCAGCGAGTCCGGGGCGGGGCTCACGGCAGGGGGACGCCGCCGAGGTCGGCCTGGACTTCGCCCCCCCTTCCGAAAGGCGCCGCGCCCCCGTCCAACTTTCACCAGCCAACCTCCGCACGCTGGCCAGGCAGGCACGGGTGAACACCCGGGCGACGGCAGTTCACACCGGCCCGGGGCTGGGGCAGATTGCGCCGCATCATGTCCACTCCTGGCCGGCTCTCCGGTCTCCTGCTGCCTCTCTTCTCCCTGCGCTCGCGAACGGACTTCGGCATCGGTGACTTCGGTGCCATGGACGGGCTCTTCTCCTGGATGAAGGCCGCGCGTCAGCGCATGCTGATGGTGCTGCCCCTCCTCCCCACCGCGCCCGGCGACCCCAGCCCGTACGCCACGCGGTCCGCGTTCGGTCTGAATCCGCTCTTCATCGACCTGAACCAGGTGCCGGAGTTCCAGGCCACCGGCGCAGAGGGCGCGCTCAGCGACGCGCAGAAGCAGCAGCTGGCGGAGGCCCGCGCCGCGGCGCGCGTGCGCTACGACCTGGTGTTCCCGCTGAAGGACGCCGCGTTCGCGCGCGCCTTCGACCACTTCGAAAAGCACGAGTGGACCCCGCGCACGCCGCGCGCCCAGGAGTTCCAGAAGTGGCGCGAGGCGCAGGGCGAGTGGCTGGAGAGCTACGCGCTCTTCACCGCCATCAGCGAGAAGGAGGACCGCCGTCCCTGGTGGCAGTGGCCCGAAGGCCTGCGCACGCGCCAGCCGGACGCGCTGCTCGCCATCCAGAAGGAAGGCATGGAGCGCCGCGTGCGCTACCACGCCTGGCTCCAGTGGCTGGCGGAGGCGCAGTGGAACCAGGTCCGCGCGCAGGCCAAGGCGAAGGACGTGCTCTTGTGCGGGGATGAGCCCTTCATCATCGGGCAGGACAGCTCCGACTGCTGGGCCCACCCGGACATCCTGCGCCGCGACGCGCGCCTGGGCGTGCCGCCGGACGACTTCTCCGCCACGGGCCAGGACTGGGGCCTGCCCTACTTCGACTTCGCCGCGATGGAGAAGGACGACTACGCGTGGCTGAAGAAGCGCGCTGCCAAGGCGGCCAGCTACTACGACCTGCGCCGCGTGGACCACGCGGTGGGCTACTTCCGCCAGTGGATCCGCGACGAGAAGAACCCCACCGGCTACTTCGTCCCCGGAGACGAGCCCACCTGGCGCCGCCAGGGTGAGAAGCACTTCCGCCTGCTGTCGGAGGGCGCGGGCATCGTCGCCGAGGACCTGGGCGTGATTCCCCCGTTCGTGCGTCAAATCCTCGCGGACCTGAAGCTGCCCGGCTACCGCGTGCTGCGCTGGGAGCGCGACGACAACACCTACCGCGACCCGCATCAGTTCCCCGCCGTGTCGCTGGTCACCACCGGCACGCACGACACGGAGCCGCAGGCGGAGTGGTGGGAGCAGGCGCGCGAGGACGAGCGCCAGAACGCCGCGCGCACGTGGCCGGAGTTCCAGGGCGTGGCGGTGACGCGCGAGTTCACCCCGGACATCCACCGCGCCACGCTGGCCGCCGCGCTCAACGCGGGCTCGGACCTGTGCGTGCTGCCGTGGCAGGACGTGCTGGGCACGCGCGACCGCATCAACCTGCCCGGCACCATGGGCGACGCCAACTGGGCCTACCGCATCGCGCAGAACACGGACGCGCTGCTCACGGACGCCCAGACGAAGGACGCCGCGGAGCGCCTGGCGTGGCTCACCGCCTCGTCGCGCCGCTAGCCTGAAGGCCTTCCGCCCCGGGGCCGCTACCCCGGGGCTCCTGGATGACGGCCTACTGCTGGCCGCCGTCCTCGATGCACTTCACCTGGCCGGGGAAGCCGTTGAACACGGCGCAGCGGCGGCCCTCCTTCGCGCACTCCAGCCGGTCGCAGATGTTGTCCACGACGCACAGGGGCGGCGAGCGGCCGAACTCCAGGAACAGCTCCGCGCAGAGGCGGTACGGATCCGCGCAGCCGAGCGAGCCGCAGTAGGGCGTGTCGGAGAGGTTCTCTCCCTCCTTGAGTTGGACCACTTCGTCTTCGCTCACGCCGCAGCCGGTGGCGAGCACCAGCGTGGCCGACAGCAGGAGTGCGATTCGCCGGACCATAGGGGCCCGAATCTGACGCACCCCGGGCCCGGTTGCACGCGCCACGGCGGAGCCCGGAAGGTTGGCGGACAATGACCCCGTCCCCGAGGTCGTGGAATGCGACACTCTCCGCACAAAGAAACATTGCGAAACGCGTCAGGGGCTGGCCTTCCGGTAAGAAACCTGACGTGGCCGACGTCCGACTCCTCCGATTCCGCTCCGCCGTGCCCCTCGCGCTGACCGTGCTGCTCGCGGCGTGCGCCACCACCTCCAATCAGCCCACCGGACCGAAGGTGAAGTCCCTGGACATCGAGGGGGCGAAGCAGGTGGACGACGGGGACATCAAGGACCGCATCCTCACGTCCTCCACGCCCTGGTACGCGTTCTGGCCCTTCGGCAAGGCGCACTACTTCGACACCAACGCGTGGCAGGCGGACCTGCGCCGCATCGAGCGCTTCTACCAGGCGGAGGGCTTCTACCAGGCGCAGGTGGAGTCGAACGAGGTCATCCCCGACGGCGACAAGGCCGTGCGCCTCAAGGTGGTGGTCAACGAGGGCGCGCCCACCGTCATCGACCGCATCGAATCCCACGGCCTGGAGTCCCTGGGCCAGGGAAAGGACCAGCCCTCGCAGCGCGAGCGGGAGCGCATCCTGGAGGAGCTGCCGGTGAAGACCGGCGACGTGTTCCGCGAGGAGACGTGGGCGGCCACCAAGGACCTGGTGCTCCAGCGGCTCAAGGACCTGGGGTACGCGGAAGCCGAGGTGGGCGGCGAGGTGCGCGTGGACGTGGCCACGCAGAAGGCCGTGGTGGACCTGCAGGTCGCACCGGGCCTGCGCTACCGCTTCGGCAACATCTTCATCGCCACGGACGCGAACCCGCAGGTGCCGCCCCGCCGCATCATCGAGCAGGCGCAGGGCGCCGTCATCAAGGGCGCCTACTTCAGCGAAGCGGCGCTGGCGGAGGCGCAGGCGCGCGTCTTCCGCATGGGCGTGTTCGGCGCGGTGAAGGTGAACCGGGGCGCGCCGGACCGGCAGAACGCCACGGTGCCGGTGGTGGTGGACGTGCGCGAGTCGCCCTTCCACTCGCTGCGGTTGGGCGGCGGTATCGGCGTGGACGCCGCGCGGCAGGAAGGCCGCATCCTGGGCGAGTGGACCAACCGCAACTTCCGCGGCGGCCTGCGAAGGCTCACGCTGCGCGGACGCCTGGGCTACGCGTTCATCCCCAACGTGCTGGCGAGCCTCCGCAACGACCCGGGCTCCGATGAGGCCCCCGTCTTCACCTTCACCACGGAGTTCGAGCAGCCGCGCTTCCTCTTCCGCGACCTGGCCCTGCAGGCCTCCGTCACCGCGGAGAAGGGCCTCCAGCAGGCCTATTCATTCTACGGCGGCTACCTCAAGACGGGCGTCATCTGGACACCCCACCCGTCCTTCTCCGTCTTCCCCTCGTACAACCTGCAGCTCTACCGGCTGACGGGACAGGTGAGCCTGGAGGAGAGCGTCCCGCCCATCATCCTGGGCTGTGAAAACACGAACGAGAAGGGGAAGTGCGACCAGGCGCTGAGCTTCCTGGAGGTGGCGTTCGCCTGGGACCGGCGCGACGACCGCACCGAGCCGCGCGACGGCTACTACCTGGGCTTCTCCATCCAGAAGGGCGGCGGCCCCTTCTTCGGGCAGTACCACTACGTCCGGCTGCTGCCGGACCTGCGCTACTACCACTCCATTGGGGACAAGAAGGACCTGACGCTCGCGGTGAAGCTGCGCGCGGGCACGTTGGATCCGGCGGGCGGCGGGCAGAGCTCCATCGTCACCCGCTTCTTCTCCGGCGGCGCCACCGCGATGCGCGGCTTCAACGGCCAGCGGCTGTCGCCCATGACGCCGCTCACGCCGACCTTCAAGAAGGACGACGACGGCAACGTCCTGTTGGACGCGAACGGCAACCCCATCCTGGACTCCTGGGACACGGTGCCCGTGGGCGGCAACAGCCTCTTCGAGAGCTCCGTGGAGCTGCGCTACATGCTCACGGACAGCCTGATGGTCGCCATCTTCTATGACTCCGGCCTCGTGGGCACGGAGGCGCTGTTCGGCAAGAACGCCCCCAAGCTGTTCGGTCCCGAGCACTACCACGCGCTGGGCGCCGGCCTGCGCTACCTGACCGTGGTGGGCCCCATTCGATTGGACCTCGCCAGGCGCTTGAACATCGGGCGGGGATTGCCCGTCAGCGATCCCGGATACATCTATCCGTCCTCTGGTGGATGCCTGGGCTTCGGGCGCAAGTTCGACAAGGCCACGATGTCCGCCGATGCAGCGTACGCGGGTGCCCCGGAAGGGCTCTGCGCGGTCCATATCTCCATCGGAGAGGCGTTTTGAGCGAACCCACGACCCCCGCCTCCAACGCCCCGCCCCACCGGCGCAAGCGCTGGGGACGGCGGCTCCTGTGGGGCCTGCTTGGCTTCCTGGGACTCATCGTCCTGCTGGTGGTGGGCGCGCTCGTGTACGCCACCAGTCCCGGCGGGTCCGCCCGCATCGCCCGCTTTGGCGTGGACCTGGCGAACAAGCAGTTCGCCGGCCGGCTGGAGCTGGGCGGGTTCGACCTGGACTTCAACGGCGCGGTCCTCACCGGCATCAAGCTCTACACGCCGGAAGGCGACCTGGCGGCGGAGATCGCCCGCGTGGAGGCGCGGCTGAACCTGTCGCCCCTGCTGGGCCAGCAGGTGGACCTGACCAAGGTCCGCATCGAGACGCCCCGCCTGTACCTGGTGCAGGACGAGCGCGGCCTCAACCTGATGCGCGCGCTGGAGCCCCGGGAGCCCAAGCCCGAGGAGCCTCCCACTGAAAGCAAGAGCGCCCTGCGCATCCACCTGAAGGACTTCGAGCTCAGCCACGGCTACGTGGACTTCCAGCAGGAGCTGCCGGACGGCGGCGAGCGTCAGGTGCGCCTGGAGGAGCTCGGCGCGAAGGGCGAGGGCCACTACGCGCTGGCGGACATGGACTTCGCCGCGGACCTGCAGGCCACGGGCGGCCTCACCCGTCCGCTCACCGGTCCGGTGCGACTGGTGCTCAAGGGCCAGGGCAAGGACGTGGTGCGCCAGGTGGACGCGCAGCTGGGGCTCGCGGGCATCGAGGCGGACCTGGGCGCGAAGCAGACCGGTGAGACGGCCGCGGCCGTGGAGCTGCGCAGGCTGGCCGTGCCGCCCGAGCCGGTGAGGGCCTTCGTGCCCGCGTACCCGCTGGTGGTGCCCATTGAAGCGAAGGGCACCGCGTCCATGGACGGCGACCTCGCGAAGGCCCAGTTGGGCGCTTCCGCGGGCAAGGCCACGCTGGACCTGACGGGCGACGTGAACCTCAAGACGTTCCGCACCTCGGAGACCACCGTGAAGGCGCGCGGGGTCAACCTGGCGGAGCTGATGGAGAACGGCATCCCCACCAACATCGCCGCGGACCTCATCGCGCACGGCGGTGGTGACAGCGTGGAGACGCTGGACGGCGACGTGGCCCTCACGGTCACCCCGTCCGAGTTCCGGGGCCAGTCGGTGGGGCCCATCGAGCTGAAGGCCAGCGCCAAGGACGGCCGCTACAACGTGGGCAACCTGCGCGTGATGATGCCCGGCGCGGCGCTCGTCGCGTCCGGCGAAGGCACCGCGAAGGCGCTGGAGGCGCGTGGCAGCCTGTCCGCGGGCAACCTGAAGCTGCTGTCGCAGGCGCTCGACAAGCTGTTGCCCGGCGGCACCGTGCCGCCCATGTCCGGCAGCGGCTCGCTGGAGCTCCTGGTGAAGGGGCCGCCGCGCTCGCCGGGGGTGAAGGCGGACGGCAACTTCGTGGCGCTGAACTACGGCGACATCGCCATCCAGGACCTGTCGCTGAAGGCGAGCGTGCCGGACGTCACCCGTCCACTCACCACCGACGCCACCGTGCTGGTGAGCGAGCTGAAGACCGCGGGAAAGACGTTCCGCGACCTGTCCCTGGCGCTCACCACCGGCGAGAACCGCGAGCTGAAGGCCAGCGTGCGCGTGGACGGTGACGCGAAGCTCGCGCTGGGCGTGGAGGGCACGGTGGACGAGGACAACGAGGGGCTGGCCATGCGCGCCTTCTCGCTGTCCTGGCCGGAGGCCACCTGGACGCTCCAGCAGCCCACGCACCTGGCCTTCGGTGGCGGTCGCATCGCGCTGCAGCCGCCGCTGGCGCTCGCGTCGGGGCCGCAGACCTTGAAGGTCGCCGCGGTGAAGGACGGCGAGCGCGTGGACGCGCGCATCGACCTGGGCGCCTTTGATTTGTCGAAGCTGCCGCGCATCGCGGTGCCGGAGGACCTGGGCCTGGGTGGCACGCTGTCCGGCCATGTCGCGGCGAAGGGGCGCATGGCTCGGCCGGACGCGGACGTGGACCTCACCCTGGCGGATGGCCGGGCTCGCGGCTACGAGGGCCTGGGGCTCCAGGTGAAGGCGCGATACGTGAAGGACCGCGCCACCGGCACGCTGGGCGCGGAGCTGAACGCGGCGCGTGTGTCCTCGAAGTTCGACGTGCCCGTGCAGGGCGTGCTGCGCCGGCGCAACGAGCCCCTGTCCCTGACGGTGAGCCTGGAGAAGCTGGACGTCGCGGAGGTGCTGAAGCTGGCGAACCAGCCGCCCGGCCCTTCCGGTCAAATCACCGGCACGCTGGTGGTGGACGGCTCCGCGAAGGACCCTCGCCTGGACCTGAAGGTGGTGGGCGAGGACCTGCGCTACCCCGGCCGGCCGGAGGCCCTCTTCGCGCAGGCGCTGGGCTTCGAGCTGCGCGCGAGCTCCGCCGCGAACGACGCCACGCTGAGCGCGCGGCTGGACGTGAAGGGTGTCGCGCCGCAGGCCTACGTCCTGGTGAAGACGCCCTTCACGCTGGGCGGCGTCATCGCGAAGCCGCCCACGCCCGCGCAGGCGCTGGAGGCGCCGCTGCACCTGGAGGCGCTGGTGGCGGAGCTGCCCTTGAAGCTGCTCCAGGGCGCGGAGGGCGTGGACAAGCCGGACGGCACGGTGACGCTGAAGGCGGACGTGAACGGCCCCGCGCTCGCGCCGCAGGGCCGCGTGGAGATGCAGGCCCGGGGCGTCACCGCCAACGGCCTGCCGCCCCTCAACGGCACCGCGCTGGCGCTGGCGGGCAATGAAGACGTGAAGCTGACGCTGGACGTGCAGCGCCCCAACGGGCCGCTGGCCACGCTGGAGGCGCGCGTGATGGCGCCGCTGGCCGCGCTCCAGGACCGCGAGGTGGTCAGCCGCGTGCCCTTCCGGATGAAGGGACGCGTGGGGCCCGTGCCCCTGAGTGAGATTCCCGGCATGGCGGTGCAGCCGGCGCAGGGCAACCGCGGGCCGCAGGGCGTGCTGTCCATGGAGCTGGTGGCGCGCGGCACGCCGGAGGCTCCGGAGCTGGAGCTGAACGCGGGCATGCAGGGCCTGGGCGTCGCGCAGACGGCGCTGGGCCAGGCGCGGCTGCACTACTCCTATTCCCAGGCGAAGTCCCTCTTCGACGCGATGCTCACCGCGCCCGGCGGCGGGTCGCTGCTGATGGGCGGCACCATGAACCTGGACCTGTCGCTGCCCGCGTTCCAGTCCGCGCAGGGGCCCGCGCAGAAGGCGGAGCGGGCGCCGGTGGAGGTGTCGCTGCGTGCGCGCCGCTTCGACCCGACGTTCCTCTCCGGCATCTCCCCGTACGTGCGCTCGCTGGGCGGCATCATCCAGGCGGACGCGAGCCTGGGCGGCACCGTGGGCGCGCCCACCTTCAAGGGCGACCTGGCGTGGAAGGACGGCCGGCTGGGGCTGATGGGCTTCGGCGAGTACCACGACATCCAGCTCGCGCTGAACGCGTCACAGGAGCGAATCGACCTCAAGAAGCTCACCGCGAAGTCCGGCAACGGCACGCTGGAGCTGACGGCCACCGCGAACCGCCAGGGCAAGAGCGGCGAGTTCGTCCTGCAAGGCAAGGGCAACACCAAGAACCTGCCCATCGTGGTGGAGGACCAGCTCATGGCCCTGCTGACGCTGAACCTGTCCATGAAGGGCAGCCTCAGCGAGCGGCTGGTGAACATCAGCGACCTGTCCATCCCGGAGGCGCACGTCGAGCTTCCGGAGGCCAAGCGCAAGGACCTGCAGCCCCTGGAGCGCCCCGTGGACGTGGTGATGGTCCGCAACGGCGTGCCGGTGGACAAGCGCAAGAAGAAGGAGAAGGCGCCCACGCAGGTGGCCACGTCGCAGAAGGCGCAAGACCCGCGCAACGCGCCGGACTCGCCCGGCATGCCCGGCAACCCGGAGTCGACGCTGGGCAGCGGCGGCGCGGGCGGCCCCACGTCACAGGCGGAGGCGGAGACCCTGGCTGAGGATGGCGAGGAGGAGGAAGGGCCGCCGCAGCGTCAGTTCTGGGTGAACATCAACGCGCCCCGCAACCTGTGGGTGCGCGGCACGGACCTCAACGTCCAGCTGGGTCTGTCCGAGGGCTTCCGCGTCGAGTACGCCAACGAGGCGCGCATGTTCGGCGAGGTGATGGTGCTGCTGGGCCGCGTGGACGTGCTGGGCCGCCGCTTCGACGTGCAGCGCGACAGCCAGGTGCGCTTCACCGGCCCCGTGATGATGCCGTACATCAACGTCACCGCCGAGCACCGCAACGACAACGCGAACGTCACCGTCTTCGTCACCGTGCGCGGCCAGGGCAAGGAGGTGACGCTGAAGACGACGAGCGAGCCGGCCCTGCCGGAGTCGGAAATCTACACGCTGCTCGCCACCGGCCGGCGCACGCTGGAGCGCGGCTCCGGTGCGTCCATGAACGCGGGCGCGCAGGCCGCCTCCGTGGTGGGCTCGTTCGTCGCCAACGAGGCGCGCAAGGCCATCGCCTCGAAGCTGCCCCTGGACGTGCTCTCCATCGAAGCGGGTGACAGCGGCATCGCCGGCACCAAGCTGGAGGTGGGCACGTACGTGACGGATAAAATCTACGTGGGCTACACCGGCCGCGTGGGCGCCAACCTCCAGCGGGGGGAGAACGCCAACGCCGTGCGCTTCCAGTACCTCTTCAGCCCGCGCTGGAGCCTGGAGGGAATGTACGGCGACGCGCGCTCCGGCGGCCTGGACCTCATCTGGACCAAGGAATACTGACCGCCCGGACGTGTAGCGCGTCCCGTCCGGGCGGCGGTGTGATGCCCTACAGCGAGTACGCCGCGTAGCACGTGCCCACGGGCCCCACGCCCGTGCTGCCCGCGCCCGGCGCGTCCCGCCACACGCCCTCCGCGCCGCACTGCTGCCAGAGGGTGCTGCTCACCTGCACGCAGGTGCGCAGGGGCACGCTCCGGCCCAGGCGCGTGGAGGCGCAGTACGGGAAGGACACGTTGCAGTTGGACGGCTTCGCGGTGGTGCCGCCAATGAAGACGCCCTGCGAGCACTGGCGCCACAGCGCGTCCGACGAGCTCTGCACGCACGAGCCCTCCGGCACCGTGGCGTCCACCGTGCCGGAGTAGCAGCCCTCCGCGGTGGTGAGCGTCCACGCGTACGCCGTCTTGTAACGGTTGTAGATGGACGCCATCAGCGACGAGCCGCCCACCGTGGTGCGTCCACACTGGATGGCGTACGCGCCCACCCAGGGCGTGTACGTGTAGAGCGCGGCGGTGGCGTGGTTCACCGGCTTCACCGAGCACGGGTCCGACGTGGACTTCGTCACGCCCGTCTTCCAGCCGGAGATGGTGGCGCGCCCCGCCTCCAGGTCGGTGAGGTAGCCGCGCATCTTCTTCGCCGCGCACTCCACCTGCTTGCCGAAGCCCACGTATTGCGCGTCACAGCCGCTGCCGTCCGGACAGCCACAGCCCGTGGCCTTGCTCAGGTTGGTGGACGTGCCGCTCTGGATGAGGCTGGACTCACCCTGGATGCGCGCCAGCATGTAGAGCGGGCTGATGTTGGACGCGCGCGAGCGCTCCACGATGAGCGTCGCCGCCGTCTTGCCGTAGGCCGGGTCCGTGTAGCCCGCCAGGTACGAGCCCTGCTGCTGGAGGAACGCCTGCACCTGGGCCGGCGTGATGCCTGTCCCACCCGTGACGTCCGAGTCCTCCAACAGGCGGTGCATGTCGTACTTCGTCGTCGCCTCCTGGAGCACCTGCCCGGTCAGCTCGTCGATGACGGGCTCGGGGGTTTCATCCAGGGGACCGCAGCCGGCCGCCAGCAGCGCCGGCACCAGCAGCACACACCATCGGAGCTTCATCACGCACACCTCGGGGGAAGGCCGGCCGTGGGCCGGTGGGGCGAGCGTGACTCAAGACTTCCAGGCAAGGGAGGGAAAAGCTCCCAGCGGTGAGGGGCATGGGAGGACGGGGCCGGAGTAGAGTTCTGGACATCATGCGGACCCCTGCCCTGTTTCGTCGGAAGTGTTGGCCGTTCCTCGCCGCGGGCCTGCTGGCCGTGGCGGGCTGTTCGGATTCGAGTGAGCCGGGTGAAGAGCCCGGGCCGGGCACGGATGGGCCCGGGGTGACGCCGGGCGAAGGCTCGGAGTGCCTGGGCGCGAAGTTCCTCACCACGCTGGGCAAGAGCACGGTGCTGGTGGGCGCGCAGATGGAGGAGGAGACGTCGGGGAAGGCGCCCTTCGACGTGCGCTACCTCTACGTCGCGGCGGGCCTGTTCGATTCGAAGGACGCATGCCAGTCGTGCACGTCCGGGTGCACGTCCGACGGCAAGTCATGCGTCGGCGGCAGCTGCAATTGGTGGGGCTGCTGGCAGTACGACCAGGACCCGCCCGGTGCCTACGTGCGCGACTTCATCAAGGCCACCCAGGCGAAGGGCCAGCTCCCCTTCATCACCTACTACGAGGCGTTCCAGGCCAGCGGCTACACGGAGGGCGAGGAGCAGCTGAAGGCGCTCAACGACTCGGCGTTCCTGGGTCGCTACCTCGCGGACTGGCGCTTCCTGCTGAAGCAGGTGGGCCAGGAGAAGGCGCTGCTCCAGATTGAGCCGGACATGTGGGCCTACCTCCAGTTCTTCCCCAAGGACGGCAAGGCGCAGTCCACGCCGGTGGCGGTGAAGGCGGCGAACCCCACGGACTGCGGCAGCCAGGAGAACAACGCCGCGGGCCTGGGCAGGTGCATGATCGCCATGGCGCGCAAGTACGCGCCCAACGCGAAGGTGGGCCTGCACGCGAGCGCGTGGGCGACGAAGACGGACGTGTCCGGCAACACGGACGCGTCGTTCGACGTGGCTGGCGAGGCGAACAAGGTCGCGGACTTCCTCCTGTCGGTGGGCGCGGGCGACACGGACTTCGTCACGGTGGAGGCGTCCGACCGCGACGCGGGCTGGTACCAGCAGACGACGGGCAGCGCGGTCTGGTGGGATCCGGAGAACCGCAAGCTGCCGCACTTCCACCAGGCGTTCACCTGGGCGAAGGCGGTGTCCACGCGGCTGAACAAGCCGCACATCTGGTGGCAGCTGCCGGTGGGCAACATGTCCCTGCCCAACATCAAGGAGCAGTGGCGCGACAACCGCGTGGACTACTTCCTCACGCACCCGGGCGAAGTGGCAGCCGCGGGCGGCGTGGGCATGCTCTTCGGCGCGGGCAACTACGAGCAGACCACGCCGGAGTCGGACGGCGGCAACCTGGTGAAGCGCGTGAAGGCGTACAAGGACGCGGGTGGTCAGGCTGCGTGCGTGAAGAACTGAGCCGCTGAGCGGTGCCGTGCGCCCGGGCCGCGTTCAGGCCCGGGCCCGCGTGCGCTTGGAGGCCGCGGGCTTCTTGGCTTTCGCTTCCTTCCGGGCCTGGATCTTCCGGATGTATTGCGTGGCCTCCGGCGTCTCGCAGGCCGTGTCGCCGTGGTCCACCTCCACCTTGCCCAGCCGCTTCGCCGTCGCGAGCGCCGCGGTCTGGACCGCGCCTCCGGTGGAGCCCACCGCGATGAGCGCGCCGTTCATCGCCTCGCGGACGCGGTTCTTCGCGCCGGGCAGCTCCTGCTCAATCCGCGTCACCCACGGCAGCAGGTCCTCCCCGGCGAGCACCGCGGTCTTCATGAGCAGCGCGGACAGGCTCTGCCACCCTGCCCGCCCCACCCATTCGGACTTCGACTGTGTCCACGTCAGCGCCTTCGCCGCGTGCGGTGAGCGCAGCACCACGTTCGTCACGAAGACGTCCGTGAGCGTGTGCCAGTCCAGCCCCTTCGCCCAGGCGTCCAGTTCCTTCCAGGGCATCGCGGGCGCGTCCACCACCATCGTCGCCAGCAGCCGCGCCTCCGTGTGGCCCGACGCCCAGAGCGCCCGGGCGAGCACCGCGTCCGTGCCGATGCGCTTCTTCAACGCCGTCAACGGACCGAAGTTCACACCGGACAACGGATGTGGAGCCCCGTGGCGCAGATAGGTCTTCCGCGTCTGCTCCGTGCCCAGCCGCTCCAGCTCCCGCATCGTCTCTTCCAGGGTCATGTCGCGCGGGATTCTGCCAGCACTAGCTCAAACGAGTGACTGTCACTCCCCGTGTCCCTTCTCCAACTTGCGGCCCGTGAAGGGTGGAGGTCTCACCTGCGAGGGGGAAGCGATGACCAGCGCTGAATACCTGTCCGATGTGGAGTCCCTCGACGCCATGGATCCCTGGGAGGGCGCGGATGCCCTCCAGGAGTTGGAGGACCTGGCGGATGAGTTCAGCGAACTGGAGGGCTTCGAGGCGGACCCGTTCGAGCCCTCGGGCTTCGAACCGTCGGGTTTCGAGCCCTCGGGTTTCGAGCCCTCGGGCTTCGAGGATGACGGCTTCGAGGAGCTGTTCGCCGAGGCCGAGGCGGAGGACGCCTTCCTGGAGGAGGACGGCTTCGAGGGGTTCGAGGCGAGCCCGGCCAGCGGTCTGTTCGTGCCGGCCACCAGCAACCGCCTCGTGTCCGGTCCCGCGGCGGTGGCGCTCGCGCGGACGCTCAACCCCTTCGTGCTGGAGTCCATGGACGCGGATGACGCCGAGGCCTTCCTCGGCCGCATCACCCGGCGCATCCGCAGCGCCGCGCGCGGCATCGCCCGGGGCGTGCGGCGGGCGGGCCAGCTGGGGGCCGCGGCGCTGCGCCGCGCGGGACCGCTGCTCGCCCGCGCGCTGCCGGTGGTCCAGCGCGTGGCGGGGCTCGCGGGGCCGTGGG
>NZ_RAWN01000267.1:0-10666 GCF_003668895.1 Corallococcus sp. AB045 | reverse complement strand
TGGATGACCTGGAAGCGGACCTCTCCGCGCCGCTGCCGCCCCCGCCCGCCGCGGGCCCCGCGGACGGCCTGGAGATGCTCAGCTTCATCGACGACAGCGCCGGCAAGGACGCCGGTGGCCGCGTACAGGTGAAGCGCTTCCACGTGCGCCGCCGCTCCGGGAAGATGTTCGGCCCGTTCGAAGAGGGCGTCATCGTCAAGATGCTCGAGGACGGCCAGCTCCTGGGCAACGAGGACGTGTCGCCGGACTCGGAGGCGTGGACCGCCATCGGCACCGTGCCCGTCTTCGCCGCCGCCATCCAGCGGCTGATGGAGGGCCCGTCCAAGGCCGTGCCGCTCGCGGCCACCCCGGGCGCGCCTGCTCCGGAGACGGCGGGCGCCGCGGATCCCGCCAACCCCCAGGCCAGCATGGAGCGGCTGCGCCAGCTCTACGAAGGCCGCATGGCCGCGGTGTCCGTCGTGGACCGCAGCGCCTCCGACGCCAAATGGAAGAAGCGCCTGCCCGTCATCATCGCCGCGGGCGTGTCGGTGCTCGTGCTGATCACCGGCGCCAGCTTCGAGGCCAGTCGCTACGGCGCCTTCGGCCGCAACAAGTTCTTTCCGGCCCGCGTGTCCTCCGGCTCCGCCGAGGCGAAGCTCGTCGAGGAGGCGCGCAAGGGGCTCCTGGCGGACACCTACGCCAGCTACAAGGAAGCGCGCAAGAAGAGCGCCCAGGTGCTGGCGAAGAACGAGTACCCGGAGGTCCGCGCCCTCTGGTGCCAGTCCGTCGCCTACCTGCAGCGCCGCTACGCGGACGGAGAGCGCTCCGACCTCAGCGCGTGCGGCAAGCACATGGCGGCCATCGAGCTCTTGGGCGAGAAGAACGTGGAGGTCATCAAGACCACCGCCGGCATCGCGCTCACCCAGCGAAAGGCGGCGGAGGTGCAGGCCCGCCTGCAGGACGCCGCCATCCGCGAGGACAACCAGGGTGACCTGGAGCTCTCCTTCCTCCTGGCGGAGTCCTACGCGCAGCAGAAGGACATCGGCAACGCCGTCGCCACGCTGACCAAGGTGCTGGAGAAGGACGCGAAGTCCGCCAAGGCCCACCACGCGCTGGGCGACCTGTACCAGGCGCAGGGCAAGGCCGACGAGGCCGCCAGGTCCTACGCGGAAGCGCTCGCCGCGGATCCGCAGCACGCCGCCTCCGCGGTGGAGCTGGCCGCGGTGGAGCTCTTGGTGCGCAAGTCGAACATCGAGCAGGGCGCCCAGGCCGTGGAGAGCGCCCTGAAGCTCCAGGACGCGCTGGGGCCCGCCGAGCGCGCCCGCGCCCGCGGCCTCAAGGGCATGGCCCTCTTCCAGCAGTTCAAGCCCAAGGAAGCGGAAGCGGAGCTGAAGGAGGCCCTCAAGGACAACCCGGACTCCGACTTCATCAAGGCCCAGCTGGCCCAGGTGCTGCGCTCGCAGCGCGACTACGACGGCGCGCTGCCGCTCTACGCCTCGCTCGCGAAGGAGGACAGCGACAACCTGGGGTTCGTGGACGGCCACATCACCGCGCTGGTGATGACGGGCAAGATGCAGGACGCCCTCACCGCCGTGGAGGCCGCCAGCAAGAGCTTCCCCAACGAGGCGCGCATCGCGTACCTCTACGGGCGCATCGAGGACGCGCTCGACAAGCCCACGGAGGCGGAAGGCCATTTCAAGCGCGCCAACGCCGCAGACGCGAAGCTGGTGGACGCGGGCCTGTACCTGGGCCGTCTGTACCTCCGGCAGCACCGCAACGCGGACGCGCGCGCCCTGCTGGAAGCCGCCGCGCAACAGGCCCCGGAGCACGCGGGCGTGCACGCGGGCCTGGGTGAGCTGGCGCTCGCGGAGAACAACAGCCTGCTCGCGCAGCAGGAGTTCGACCGCGCAGTGCAGCTGGATCCCAACCTGGCGGACGCCCACCTGGGCCTGTCACGCGTGGCCCTGCTCAATGGCGACGCCACCCGCGCGGAGACGGAGGCCAACCGCGCCCTGGAGCTGGATCCGCACCTGCTGAAGGACGGCCGGCTGCAGCGCGGCCTGGTCCTCTGGCGGCTGCACCGGCTGGACGAGGCCGCCGCGGAGTTGGAGAAGGCCAAGGCGGAGGACCCCCGCTCCATCACCACGCCCATCACCCTGGGCGCGGTGCTCCTGGAGAAGGGCGACCTGGCCGGCGCGGAGAGCAACCTGGGCCTCGCGCTGCGCAACGAGCCGTCCAACCACGAGGCGCTCTACTACCTGGGCCTCGTGCGCGCGAAGCGCTCCGAATACACCCAGGCGCTCGACAGCATGAAGACCGCCGTGGACCGCGCGCCCAAGCGCCCGGACTACCACTACGCGTACGGCGTCATCCTGCGCGACGCGAAGCGGCTGCCGGACGCCATCGAGCAGTGGAAGGCCGCCGTGGAGCTGGAGCCCAACTACGCGGACGCGCACGAGGCCCTGGGCCACGCCCACCTGGAGCGCGCCCGGTTCGACGACGCCATCGCCTCCTTCGAGGCGGCGCTCAAGGCGGATCCGCAGCGCACGCGGGTGCTGGGCGCCATGGGCGACGTGCTCTTCAACGCCGCCCGCTGGGACGACGCCGTCCGCCGCTACCAGGCGGCGCTCAAGGCGGATCCGAAGCTCACGTACGTCTACTACAAGGTCGCTCGCGCCTTCACGGAGCAGGCCCAGTACGCCAAGGCCATCGACTGGTACAAGAAGGCCACCACCGCCGAGCCGGACAACGCCCAGTCCTTCTACTACCTGGGCTTCGCCTACAAGGAGCGCAACAAGCGCAAGGACGCCATCACGGCCTTCAAGGAGTACCTGGTGAAGAAGCCGGACGCGGCGGACAAGAAGGACATCGAGGACGAAATCTACGACCTCGAACACTAGCCGGGCCTGGCGGGCGGGCCTTTCCTTCCAGGACCGCCCGGACCGCCAGTAGACCGCTGGCGGGGCCCTTCCGGTCAGCCCCCGGGGCCTGGGGGCGTCCGGCCTTGAGCACCCGGCGCGTGGTGAGCCTTGCCGGCCCACGCCCGGGATGACTACAAGGCGAGCCCCTATGCTGGACCTCCGGAACGTTGCGCAGAACTTCGATGCGGTCGTCGCCCGACTGAAGACTCGGGGCGGCAGCCTGGACCTCGGCCCCTTCCAGTCGCTCTTCCTCGAGCGCCGCGACCTCTATGTCTCCATGGAGGCGCTGGCCGCGCGCCGCAACGCCGCCAACGAGGAGATGAAGCGAAAGGCCAAGGAGGACCCGTCCGCCATGGAGAAGCTGCGCGGCGACCTGCGCGGCGTCTCCCAGGAGATCAAGGAGAAGGAGGCCCGCCTCAAGGAAGTGGAGGACGAGCTCAACCGCATCCTGCTGGTCATCCCCAACGTGCCCCACGACTCCGTCCCGGTGGGCGCGAGCGCGGACGAGAACGTCCAGGTGAAGACCTGGGGTGAGAAGCCCAACCTGCTCTTCACGCCGAAGCAGCACTTCGAGCTGGGCGAGTCGCTGGGCATGCTCGACTTCGAGCGCGCCACGAAGGTGTCCGGCAGCCGCTTCACCTTCTACAAGGGCGCCCTGGCGCGGCTGGAGCGCGCGCTCGTCACGTTCATGATCGACGTGCACACGTCCAAGGGCTACACGGAGCTGCTGCCGCCCTACCTCGTGCTGCGCGAGACGATGATGGGCACGGGCCAGCTGCCCAAGTTCGAGGACGACGCCTTCAAGACGTCCGGCGACCCCGAGCGCTTCCTCATCCCCACCGCGGAAGTCCCCGTGACGAACTACCACGCGGACGAAATCCTGGAGGGCGACCAGCTCCCCATCCGCTACTGCGCCTTCAGCCCGTGCTTCCGCGCGGAGGCCGGCGCCGCGGGGCGCGACACGCGCGGCCTCATCCGCCAGCACCAGTTCCACAAGGTGGAGCTCGTGAAGTTCTCCCAGCCGGACAAGAGCCTGGAAGAGCTGGAGGCCATGACGGACGACGCGTGCGACATCCTCCGCCGGCTGGGGCTGCATCACCGCGTGATGCTGCTGTGCACCGGGGACATGGGCTTCGGCGCGCGGAAGACGTACGACATCGAGGTCTGGCTGCCCGGCCAGGGCGCGTACCGGGAGATTTCGTCCTGCTCGGACTGCGGCGACTTCCAGGCCCGCCGCGCGAAGATCCGCTTCCGCCCCCAGAAGGGGGACAAGCCCCAGATGCTGCACACCCTCAACGGCAGCGGGCTGGCCGTGGGGCGCACGAGCATCGCCATCCTGGAGAACTACCAGCGGGAGGACGGAAGCGTCGCCATCCCGGAGGCGTTGGTGCCGTACATGGGCGGGCTGAAGGAGTTGCGCCCCCTCTAGTCAGGGCGATGGGGCCCCGGACGTAAAAAGGGGCCAACATCTCTCTTGCCACAGGGAAGAAATGATGTAGAAGGGCGGCCCCACGGGCGCGGTTGGCCCGCCGGGAACCGAGCGGCACCTGCTGTGGAGGCGTGGCCGAGCGGTTGAAGGCAGCGGTCTTGAAAACCGCAGAAGGTGAAAGCCTTCCGTAGGTTCGAATCCTACCGCCTCCGATTTTGAGCTTGAGTTTCGTGGTTCTTTGACAGAGAAGAGTTGGAGAGATGGCCGAGAGGCTGAAGGCACAGGTTTGCTAAACCTGCATACTCGAAAGGGTATCGAGGGTTCGAATCCCTCTCTCTCCGCCACTTGATGTAAAGCAGCAGCCGGAAGAAATGCTCCCTTAGCTCAGCTGGATAGAGCGTCGGACTACGAATCCGAAGGCCGGAGGTTCGAATCCTCCAGGGAGCGCCACTTCTTCTCAGGCGCGCATGTAACATGAGTGACGACATCGTTTTCATGCAGCAGGCTTTAGAGCTCGCGCGGGAAGCGGCTTCACTCGGTGAAGTTCCGGTGGGTGCGGTAGCGGTGCTGGACGGAAACGTCGTGGGCACGGGCTACAACCGCCGTGAATGCGACCGAAACCCCTTTGCGCATGCTGAGATGCTCGCGCTGGCTGCCGCCGCGAAAGCACGCGACGCGTGGCGACTCTCCGGGGTGACCCTCTACGTGACGCTGGAACCGTGTGCGATGTGCGCCGGTGCGCTGGTTCAGTCTCGTGTCACCCGACTCGTCTTTGGTACAATGGATCCGAAAGCGGGTGCGGTCGGCTCGCTGTACAACCTGGTGGAAGAGCCCCGGCACAACCACCGGCTTCAAGTGACAAGCGGTATCCTGGCGGAAGACAGTCGCCAGCTTCTCAAGACGTTCTTCGAGCGCTTGCGCGCGAAGCGACGTGAAAACTGAATACTCTGGAGAGCTGGCCGAGTGGTCGAAGGCACCTGACTCGAAATCAGGCGTACCGGTAACGGTACCGTAGGTTCGAATCCTACGCTCTCCGCTCCATCGTGATTGGAGAGGTGGCCGAGCGGTTGAAGGCACACGCCTGGAACGCGTGCATATCTGAAAGGGTATCGTGGGTTCGAATCCCACCCTCTCCGTTGTTATTTTCGAAGTAGCAGTACGGATTTTGTGGTCGGGACAACGTGGGGGCGCGAACCCCGCCAGGTCCGGAAGGAAGCAACGGTAGCGTACTTCCGCGTGTGTCCCGGCCGTTCTGTCTCACCTGAAGCGCCGACATCCCTCCGGGGATGCCGGCGCTTCGGCTTTGCGGGCCTGCCCTCCCCTGCCCGGCTGGCTGCTTCGCTTCAGTCGCGGACGAGGATGGTTTCCCGCCCCACTTCGCGGACGACGCGGAAGCCGGCGGCCTGGAGCTCCGGCAGGGCCCGGCCCTCGAAGGTGACGGCGCGGTTGAAGGCTCGGTCGTGGATGGAGGCCTGGAAGGCCGCGTCCCGGGGCCAGTCGCAGGTGCGCCAGGGGATGTTCTTGCCGATGTAGAAGAAGCCCCCGGAGCCCCACAGCCCTTCGTTGACGATGAGCAGCCCCGTCGCGTCCCCCCGGGTGGCCCGGGCGATGGCGCGGAACTGGTCCGCTCGCAGGTCGTTGGACGGGAAGCCGCGGCCATGCACGAAGCCCAGGGCCAGCGCGAGCACCGCCGCCCCATTCCTCAGGCCCTGTCGGGAGAGCGTGGCGCTGCTAGCGGCCAGCTGGGACGCGGCCGCTAGCAGCGCCACCACCAGCCCCGGGTAGAGGAAGCGCTCCTCCTTGTGGGGCGTGGCCAGGAGGACGGCGGTGTAGACGGCCGCGCAGGTGAGCGGCAGGGACAGCGCGCGAAAGCGCAGCAGGGGGGCCAGCGACAAGGGCACGGCGGCCCAGGCCCAGAGGGGCACGGCCTGGAGCAGCGGCCCCCAATAGAAGTCCGGCGGTGAGGCACCGAACGCGGCGGCGGCCTTCCCGGAGAGGAGGTTGTAGTCCACGTAGGCCCGGAACGAGTGGAAGGGCGTGCCCCAGGTGCCCCAGTCGAGCAGGCCCAGTCCCACCGCCACCGCCGCGCCTCCCACGCAGGTGAAGGCGAGCAGGCGCCACCTCCGGGCGACGGCCAGCCACAGGAGCGCGGCCACCACGAAGAGGGCGGACGGATAGCGCGTCACCACGGCGAGCCCCAGGGCCATGCCGCCCAGGAGCCCCGCCCGGCGCACGCGCGCGGCCAGGCCGGTGTCCGGCCGGTCCAGGGCCTCCATGGCCACGAGGAGGAAGGACGCGGAGAAGGACTCCGACAGGGTGCGTCCGGCGAAGAGGAGGACCGGCGCGCTCAGCCCCACGAGCAGCACCGCGAGCGCCCCACCCCACGGGCCCGCCCTGCGTTCCGCGAAGCGGTAGACGGCCCACAGGCTCCAGGCGTGCAGGGCGAACTGGGGGAGCGCCACCACGCCCCGGTAGATGCGCGGGTCGGTGACGCCAAACCCGTGCGCCACCTTCAGGAAGGCGGCCAGCACGCCGGGGACGGCCCAGTTGCGCAGGCCCTCGCGCCACTCCCAGGCCAGCACGCCGTAGCCGTGCACGCGCCAGTACGCGGGCTCCAGCGCCTGGAACACCTCGTCCGGGTGGATGCGCCCCAATTCGCTCACCGCGAGGACACACGGAACCAGCGCCACCGCGAGGAGCCCCAGCACACGGAGGCTTCCAGGCAGCCCCGTCTGCACGACGGGGGCCGGAACTTCCAGCGGAGCCTGGGAGGAGCCGGGGGCCGGGGGCGCGTCGTCGGAGGTGGGAGCGTTCACGTGGCGGGCGCGACTCTTTCCGGCCCTGACGTCCAGCGCAAGACGCACGGTGTTTGTCGGGGAGGCCGCGGCTCGGGTAGGAACGGCCTTTTCCCCAAGGAGGAAGACCATGCCAGACGTCATCGTGGTTGGCGCGGGCCACAACGGACTTGTCGCGGCGGCGATGCTCGCGCGCCGGGGCCTGTCGGTCACCGTGCTGGAAGAGAAGGACCAGGTGGGCGGCGCGTGCAAGACGGAGTACCCGTTCCGCACGGCTCCGAAGCTGGGCGTCTCCACCGGCGCGTACCTCCTGGGGCTGATGCCGCCGGAGCTGCTCCAGGAGCTCCAGATGGAGCTGCCCCTCAAGCGCCGCGACCCGCACTACTTCCTGCCCACGATGGACAAGCGCTACCTGCTCTTCGGCTCGGATGAGCGGGAGCTGGAGCGGCAGTTCCGCGAGTTCTTCTCCGAGGCGGACTGGAACGCCCACGTCGCCATGAACACGGAGCTGGCGGCGCTGCGCGAGGACCTGGCGCCCGCGTGGCTCCTGCCGCCCGTGTCGCTGGAGGAGACGGCGGAGCGCTACGTGCGCCCGGCCCTGCGCCAGCACTTCATCCATCTGTGTCGCGGCACGGCGCGCGAGTACCTGGAGCGCTTCGGCTACAAGTCCGACTTCGTGAAGGCGATGTACGCCGTCACCGACGCGTTCTCCGGCCTGGACGGTGGCTACGACACGCCGGGCACGGGCATGAACCTGCTGGTGCACAACCTCTGCCGGCTGCCGGGCAGTGGCGGCACGTGGATGATCGTCGAAGGCGGCATGGGCACCGTCACCCAGCGCATCGCGGCGATTGCGCGCAAGCACGGCGCCCAGCTGCGTACGAACGCGAAGGTGGCGTCGGTGCGTGTGGACAGCGGCGTGGTGAAGGGCGTGGTGCTGGAGAACGGCGAGGAGCTGTCCGCGAAGGTCGTGGTCTCCAACGCGGACCCGTTCCGCACGATGAAGCTGGTGGACTCTGAGGCGCTGAACAAGGAGTACCGGAGCATGGTGGACGGGATGTCCTCGCCGGGCACCACGCTCAAGGTGAACCTGTGCCTCAAGTCCCTGCCCACCTTCACCTGCCTGCCGGAGGACCGGGGCCAGTTCGGTCCCACCATCCACCTGCTGCCCCAGGAGGACGACGTGCTGGGGGCGCTGGCGCACGGCTACAAGGAAGCGAAGGAGGGCCGGCTGGCGGAGTTCCCCTCCATCGAGTGGTACGTGCACACCACGGTGGACCCGACCCTGAAGGACGAGGAAGGGCACCACAACTCCGCCCTCTTCGTGGAGTGGGTGCCGGAGAAACTGGAGGGCACCACCTGGGAGAAGGAGGAGGCGCGCTACGTGAAGCACCTCTTGTCCATCTGCGACCGCTTCGCGCCCGGTACCAGCGACCTGGTGCAGGAGTACTTCGCGCTCACGCCGCCGAAGATTGAGTCCCACTTCGGCATCACCCGCGGCCACATCCATCATGTGGACAACAAGCGCGGGTTCACCGACCGGCTGCCCTATGAGACGCCCGTGCAGGGGCTCTACTTCTGCAGCGCGGGCTGCCACCCCGCTGGAAGTGTCATCGGCGCTGCGGGCCACAACGCGGCCAACGTGGTGCTACAGGCGCTCGGACGCTGACACGGAGTGCGTCTCACGGCGGGCGGAATGGACGTTCCATGGATCCTTTTGCCCGCCGTGTTTAGATGGTTGTCCCCATGAGCTACCTCGTCCTCGCCCGCAAATGGCGCCCGCAGAAGTTCGATGACATGACCGGCCAGGAGCACGTGGTCCGGACCATCGGGAACGCCATCAAGATGGACCGGGTCGCGCACGCGTACCTGTTCTGCGGTCCTCGAGGGGTGGGCAAGACGACGGCCGCCCGCCTGCTCGCCAAGGCGCTCAACTGTGAGCAGGGCCCCACGGCGACCCCGTGCGGCACCTGCCGGGCGTGCACCGAAATCACCACCGGCACCAGCGTGGACGTGGCGGAGATCGACGGTGCGTCCAACAACGGCGTCGAGAACGTGCGCGAGATTCGCGAGAACGCGAAGTACCTGCCGCAACGCGACCGCCACAAGATCTACATCATCGACGAAGTCCACATGCTCTCCGGCGCGGCGTTCAACGCGCTCCTGAAGACGCTGGAGGAGCCGCCCGGTCACGTGAAGTTCATCTTCGCGACGACGGAGGCGCACAAGCTCCCGGACACCATCCTGTCGCGCTGCCAGCGCCACAACTTCCGGCGCATCTCCGCGGCGCGGATGCTCCAGCGGCTGAAGGAGATCTGCCAGGCGGAAGGCGCGGGCATCTCCGAGCAGTCGCTGTCGCTGGTGGTGCGCCAGTCCGAAGGCGGCATGCGCGACGCGCTGAGCCTGTTGGATCAGATTCTCGCGTCGTGCGGTCCCACCCCCACGGACGAGGCCGTCGCGGAGGCGATGGGCGCCATCGACCGCACGGTGGTGCAGGACTTCGCGGAGGCGCTGGTCCGCAAGGACGCGAAGCGCGTGCTGGGCCGCGTGGATGAGGTGTTCAACCGGGGCCTGGACCTGAAGCGGCTGGCGGAGGAACTGGCGCTGCAGTTGCGGCATCTCTTCGTGACGAAGTCGCTGGGTGAGGCGCCCGCGGAGCTGGCCGAGTCCGAGCAGAAGGCGCTGTTGGCGCTGGCGAAGGAAGCGGACACGGCGCAGCTGTCGCGGCTGTTCGACATCGTGCACGGCTGCATCTGGGACGTGTCGCGAGCGGCGCAGCCCCGGTTGGCGCTGGAGATGGCGCTGCTCAAGGCCATCCAGCTGTCCCCGGCCGGTTCCATTCCCGACCTGCTGGCCCGCGTGGAGCGGCTGTCAGCGGGCCTTGGCGCGGAAGGCGCGAAGAACACGACCGGAGCGCCAGGAGGTCGCTCCGGTCCCGCGAACTTTCGCGTCTGAGGTCCAGGCCGAAGTCCGCGCGCCCGTAGCGGCGCCACACCCTGTCGAAGGTCCGGGTGCTCCCGCGCAAACGGGCGCCACGCCGCGTCCGTTCGAAACGCAGGGCCCGTCCGCGCACGCGGACACCTCGTCGCGTCCGGTGCCTCCGTCCGCATCCGCGTCGACGGTGGCCCCGCCGCGAATGGCGGACACGCAGGGTCCGTCCGCGCACGTGGGGGCAACGCCGCGTCCGTTCGATGAGCAGGGCCCATCCGCTCATGCAGGGGCCACCGTCCGGCCCTTCGATGACACGCGCGCTCCGGCCCCCTCTGCATCACGCGGTGAGCCGGTCCCGGCCGGTGCGTCCGCCGTGGCCACCCGGACGCCACCAGCCGCGCTGATGGAGGGCCTGTCCCCCGCGGCGGCCCGTCCCCTCTCCTTCCTTCGCAATGGCGGTGGCGCGAGCGGCCCCGTCTCCCCTCCCGCCGCCGTGCCTCCCGCGCCGGTGGTGATGGACGACTTGCCTCCGTCCGCCGCGCGCCCGCTGTCCTTCCTGCGCAATGGCGGCGGCGCGGCCCCCGCGATGGAGGCCCCTCCGGCCCCGGGCG
>NZ_RAWN01000266.1:0-10687 GCF_003668895.1 Corallococcus sp. AB045 | reverse complement strand
TGTCCTTGCTGGTGGTGGGGGTGGGCTGCGGCGGGGCGCTTCCCGAGGAGCAGACGGAGGCGGGGCTCGCACAGGAACCCACCTTTGCGCCAGAGGTGACAGCGGAGGGCCTCTGCCTTCCCACCGCCGCGGGCACCCAGCGGGTGAAGAGCATCCTGCCTCCTTCGGAGCTGGGCATCCCGCGCTTCGCGATGGGGCCGGGCGGCTTCGTGGACTTCCAGGGGACGCTGCACTTCGCGGTGAACTACGAGGATGGCCGCCGCGGCCTGTGGCGGAGCACCGGCACGGACGCGGGCACCACGGAGGTGAAGGGCTTCCCGGCGACGGCGGGCAGCGGGACGCCGCTGTTGTCGCAGCTCACCGCCACCCCGGCGCGACTCTTCTTCCAGGCGCCGGACGCGACGCACGGCGCCGAGCTGTGGGTCAGTGACGGGACGGAGGCCGGCACCCGGATGGTGAAGGACCTGACGCCGGGCGTGGAGGACTCGTACCTGACGCACCTGACGGCGGCCGGCTCCACGCTGGTCTTCTTCAAGGAGACGTACGACGCCTCGGTGTCCACCACGCGCTATGAGCTGTGGAGGTCGGACGGCACCGCCGCGGGCACGGCGCGCGTGCGCGACTTCGGCACGGGCGTGGACGTGAGCTACCTGGACGCGAAGCAGGGCAACGCGCTGCTGTTCTTCGTGCGCGAGCTCCAGGGCGCCACCTCCCTGTGGCGGACGGACGGCACCCCCGCGGGCACCTTCCAGCTGAAGCGGCTGGACGCGGGCCCCGACACCTACCCGAACGACGTGCGCACCACCGGCGCGCTCACCCTCTTCAAGCTGGATGAGTCGAGCGGCCTGTCGGAGCTGTGGAAGACGGACGGCACTGCGGGCGGCACGCTGCGGCTGGCGTCCTTCGGCTCCACGCGCGCGATGCGCGTGCTGGGCGCGCTGGGCACGTACGCGTACGTCACGACGACGTCCTACAGCACCCAGTACATGGTCATCTACCGCGTGCCGCTCACGGGCGGGAACCCGGAGCCCGTGGTCACCCTGCCCAACGACTACGCGTCGCAGGGCGAGGCGTTCCCATACATCGAAGCCGTGAGCCAGGTGCCGGGGGGCAGGAAGCTGTACTTCGCCGTGGCCATTGGCAGCAACGGCCCCGCGCCCCGCGACACGCAGCTGTGGGTGACGAACGGCACCGCCGGGGGCACCACGCTGCTGCGCCGGCCGCTCAGCCTGTCGGACGAGTACGGCTCGCCCGTGTACGCGGCGGCGGACAACCTGGTCTTCTTCGCCTCGGAGGAGATGCTCCCGGTGGGCCTGGAGCCCTGGGTGAGCAACGGCACGGCGGCCGGGACGCGCCGGCTCAAGGACATCGCGTCGCAGGGGACCACGCGGTCCTCCTATCCGCGCGAGTTCTTCCGCCTGGGCAGCCGCGTCTATTTCAGCGCCTATGACGACACGCTGAACGCCCAGCTCTGGTCCACCCAGCTCAGCCACGCCTGCATGGCGCCGGAAGACACACAGTAGGCGCATGGTGCCTCCCCGCCCGGGCTCCAGGCGGGTGGCCGTGCCGGGCGGAGGCGTGGGTGTTAGTAACCGCCTCATGCCCACCGTCAGTGACAGCGCGCGCAGCGCGGGACTCCGCCTCGAACGCAGCCGGGCCTCCCGTCAGTTCGAGGGTCACGGCTTCCGCAACACCGCCCCCGTGGGGGCCGGCATCCAGGGGAGCGCGCTGCCCCTCCTGGGCGAATACTTCTTCGGCGGCACGCAGCGCACGCCGCCCGCGCCGCTGCCGGTGGATGATCCGCGCGGCGCCTGGGCCCGCGCGCCGGACACCGGCCTGCGCGTCACCTGGCTGGGCCACAGCACGATGCTGCTGGAGGTGGACGGGGCGCGCGTGCTGACGGACCCCGTCTTCGGCGACCGGGTCTCGCCCGTGTCCTTCGCGGGCCCCAAGCGCTTCCACGCCACGCCCGTGCCGCTGGACGCGCTGCCGGACCTGGACGCGGTGCTGGTGTCGCACGACCACTTCGACCACCTGTGCCGGAGCACCATCCAGGCGCTGGCGAAGCGGCGGGTGCCCTTCGTCACCGCGCTGGGCGTGGGGCGCCACCTGGAGGCCTTCGGCGTGGCGCCGGAGCTCATCACGGAGCTGGACTGGTGGGAGGAGCACCGCGTGGGCCCGGTGTCCTTCCGCGCGGCGCCCGCGCAGCACTTCTCCGGCCGCGGCCTGGGCGACCGCAACAAGACGCTGTGGGCGTCGTGGGTGCTCACCACGGACAAGCACCGGCTGTTCTTCAGCGGCGACACCGGCCTCACCCCGGAGTTCGAGGAGATTGGCCGGAGATGCGGCCCCTTCGACCTGGTGATGATGGAGGTGGGCGCGTTCCACCCGAGCTGGGGCAGCATCCACCTGGGCCCGGAGAACGCGCTCAAGGCGCACGCGATGCTGGGCGGCGGCACGCTGATGCCGGTGCACTGGGGCACCTTCAACCTGGCGCTGCACGCGTGGGACGAGCCCGTGGAGACGCTGGTGAAGCTGGCCACGGAGCAGCAGGTGCGCCTCTTCACGCCGGGCCTGGGCCGGAGCCTGGAGCCCTCGCGCGTGGAGGGTGTGACGCCGTGGTGGCGCGACGTGGGCGAGCCCCGCCTCGTTGCCCCGGCTGGCGCCGTGACGTGAAGGCCGCGTGACGCCAGGACTCGACGCCCACCCGACACCCGGGCGTAGAGTCCCTGGCCATGCGCCCCTCCCTCCGGCTCCCCGTCGCGCTGGCCCTGGCCGTCCTGCTGTCGCCGCTGCTGGCGTGCGACCCCGCGGCCGGGGAGCCATCCCAGCCAGAGGATCCAACCCCTGGCGTGACGAAGAGCGAGAAGCGGGGACTCGGGTATGGCTATCACTCGGCGGAGGACCTGAAGGCGCTCTCCCCGGGGATGAGCTGGTGGTACAACTGGTCGCCCAAGCCGGAGAGCGGCGCGGCCAGCGTCTACGTCTCGGAGAAGGTCTCCTTCGTGCCCATGGCCTGGGGCGGCACGCCCACGGTGGCCCAGCTCGAGTCGGAGATTCCCGCGGGCGCGCAGCACCTGCTGGGGTTCAACGAGCCCAACTTCAAATCACAGGCGAACAAGACGCCCCGCCAGGCCGCGGCGCTCTGGCCCGTGCTGGAGGAGGTGGCCCGCCGCAAGGGGCTCAAGCTGGTGTCCCCGGCGGTGAACTACTGCGGCGACTGCGTGTCGGAGGACGGCGTCACCTTCACCGACCCCGTGGTGTACCTGGATGCCTTCTTCAAGGCCTGCGCGAACTGCCAGGTGGATGCCATTGCCATCCACTGGTACGCGTGCGACCTGAGCGCGCTCAAGTGGTACGTGGGGCAGTTCAAGAAGTACGACAAGCCGCTCTGGCTGACGGAGTTCGCGTGCGGCGACATGAAGCCCTCCACCGCAATCACCGTGGACGTGCAGAAGAAGTACATGGTGGATGCCATTGGCTATCTGGAGACGGAGCCCGCCATCGAGCGCTACGCGTGGTTCTCCGGGCGCAACAACGAAATCCCCTCCATCAACCTGCTGGGCGCCTCCGGTGAGCTGACCGAGCTGGGCCGCCTGTACGTCACGCTCGCCGCCGGGGCCGAGAAGCAGTCACCCTGACCGGGTGAGGTTCCAACCTACACACAGGGTTGGACAGACGCGAAGACGTCTATTCGGTGGTCCCGGGATTCTGGGGCTAAGGTAGACGGCCCATGACGCTCGACGCGGGGGACACCTTCGGGAGGTATGAGCTGGTGTCCTGGCTGGGCCGGGGCGGCATGGCGGAGACGTGGCATGCCCAGCTGGTGGGCGCGGCGGGCGTCACCAAGTCCGTGCTGATCAAGAAGGTCCTCCCGGAGTACGCGGACGACGAGGCCTTCATCTCCATGTTCATCAGCGAGGCGCGCATCTCCGCCACGCTGTCCCACGGCAACGTCGCGCAGGTCTTCGACTTCGGGCAGGTGGAGGGCGAGTACTTCCTCGCCATGGAGTTCGTCGACGGCAAGCCGCTCGACAAGGTGCTCAAGCGCGCGATGCGCAGCGGACTGCCCGCGCTGCCCATCCCCGTGGCGGTCTTCATCGCGATGGAGATGTGCCGGGGCCTGCACTACGCGCACTCGCGCACGGACAGCAGTGGGAAGCCGCTGGGCATCGTCCACCGCGACATCTCTCCGGACAACGTGCTCGTCAGCTACGAAGGCCAGGTCAAGATCGTCGACTTCGGCATCGCCAAGGCGCAGCTACAACGGGGGTTCAAGACCGCGCCGGGCGTGGTGAAGGGCAAGTACCT
Source organism: Corallococcus sp. AB045 (assembly GCF_003668895.1). NCBI lineage: Bacteria > Pseudomonadati > Myxococcota > Myxococcia > Myxococcales > Myxococcaceae > Corallococcus > Corallococcus sp. AB045. The sequence goes on along the minus strand of NZ_RAWN01000266.1, from coordinate 6,376 downwards.
CTTCTTCTCCCCCGAGCAGGCTCGCGGTGAAGAGGTGGATGCGCGCACGGACGTCTGGGCCACGGGTGTCGTGCTGTATGAGTTGCTGTGCGGCCGGCTGCCCGTGGATGGCCCGCCGCATGTCGTGATGATGAAGGTTGCTCACGGTGAGATTCCGCCGTTGAGCCAGCTGCGGCCGGACCTGCCGGAAGCGCTCAACCGCATCGTCCTCCAGGCGCTGAGCCCGGATCCGGAGCAGCGCTTCGCCACCAGTCACGCGTTCGGGGATGCGCTGGCGGGCTTCCTGTATGCGAATCATCCGCGCTTCTCGTCATTGAGCCTCGCGCACCTGCTGAGGGTGCTGTTCCGGGGCGACCTGTTGAACGAAGGCCGGGAGCTGGCGGTTCCCGACGACTTCCTGGCGGAGCTCAAGGCCTGGCGGAACCCCGTGACGCTGGACCAGCTCCCCACGGTTCCCCACCTCCGGGCCATCCAGACGCCTCGGCCATCCCCCGCGCCGGTCGTCGTCACGCGCGAGTCCCAGGAGGAGGCGGCGCCGGATGTGCCCACGGCCGAGATCGCGCCGGTCCGCCGCTCCCGCTCGCCATGGGTGGGACTCGCGGTGGGGAGCATGGCCCTGCTCGCGCTGGGCGGTGGCGTCTGGTGGACACAGCTCCGGCGCGCACCGGAAGTCCCGCGGGGAGAAAGCTCCACCGTGCCGCCCGTGGTGGCGGCGGCACCGGCGCCAGCACCTGCAGCCGTGGAGCCCGTGGTGGCGGATGCAGGAGTGACTCCGGAGCCACCGCCGCCTCCGCCCTCGTCCCTGGCAGCCATTGCGTGGAGTGATGCCCGGGTGCGCACCCTGCTCGACGAAGTGTATCGCCTGAGCAAGAACAGCAAGGAACTGACGCGGGCCGCGAAGCTGGTCCAGACCTGCGTGGACGCGGTGCCTGACAACGTGGACTGCCGGCTGGCGGCGGGCCTCACCTACGAACGGCTCCGTTCCATCGACAAGAGCGTGAGCCATTACCAGGCCTTCCTGCAGAACGCGCTCCCCACCGATCTCCGGCGGAGCGCTGTGAAGGATCGACTGTCGGCCTTGCTTCAGCGCAAGCCCCAAGCGCAGACGCCCGCCAACGAGGCGGAGCTGGAGTCCTCCCGAAGCGCTGTCCTGATGCACCTGACACGAGGCCGCCAGAAGGAAGCGCTGGACGCCGCAAACCAATGCGTGGCGCGGCTCCCCCGGGAGCCGGACTGTCACCTGTTACAGGGTGACGTCCTGGCGAAGATGAATCAGGTCTCGGAGAGCGCGCGAAGCTATGAGCGCTTCCTGGCGTTCGCGCCCGCGAATCATCCGCGACGTCCCGATGTCTTGCAGAAGCTCGTCGAGCTGCGGGCGACCGGCGCCACGGACTGACCCGGTTTCACGCCGTCACAGGGGGCCTGCATTCGGGGCTTCCCAGGTTCCGGATAGGATGCGCGCACCATATGGAACTGCAAGCCGGAGATACCTTCGGAAGGTATGAGTTGGTGTCCTGGCTGGGCCGGGGCGGCATGGCGGAGACCTGGCACGCCCAACTGGTAGGCGACGCGGGTGTCACCAAGCCCGTGCTCATCAAGAAGGTCCTCCCGGAGTACGCCAACGACGAGGCCTTCATCTCCATGTTCATCAGCGAGGCGCGCATCTCCGCCACGCTGTCCCACGGCAACGTCGCCCAGGTCTTCGACTTCGGCCGCGTGGAGGGTGAGTACTTCCTGGCCATGGAGTTCGTGGATGGCCAGCCGCTGCACCGCGTCCTCAAGCGCGCGCAGAGGAGCGACCTGGGCCGGATGCCCATTCCCATCGCCGTCTTCATCGCGATGGAGATGTGCCGGGGGCTGCACTATGCGCACACGCGCACGGACGGCAGTGGCCGGCCGCTGGGCATCGTCCACCGCGACATCTCTCCGGACAACGTGCTGCTGGGCTACGAAGGTCAGGTCAAGATCGTCGACTTCGGCATCGCCAAGGCGCAGCTCATCCGCGGCATCAGCACGGAGCCCGGCGTGGTGAAGGGCAAATTCCACTTCTTCTCTCCGGAGCAGGCGCGCGGAGAGGGAGTGGATGCGCGCACGGACGTCTGGTCCACGGGTGTCGTACTCTATGAATTGCTCTGCGGGAAGCTGCCGGTGGAGGGCCCGCCGGCCGTGGTGCTGAGTCGCGTTGGGAACGGTGAGATTCCCTCGCCGGCCACGCTCCTGCCGGACCTCCCGAAGGAATTGAATGACATCGTGATGAAGGCGCTGACGCCGGACCGCCAGCGGCGCTTCGACTCCAGCCACGCGTTCGGGGATGCGCTGACGGCGTTCCTGTATGCGAACTTCCCGCGCTTCTCTTCCATGAGCCTCGCGCACCTGTTGCGAGTGCTGTTCAAGGAGGACCTGACGCAGCATGGTCGCGAGCCGTCCGTCCCGGGCTCCTTCCTGGAGGACCTGAAGGCGTGGAGCAAGCCGGCCGCGCCAGCGAAGCCCGTGGCCCCACCCCTGGTGCTCCAGCGGCAAACCCGGCCCGTCCGGGCGGTCAATCCGCCGGCCATGGCAACGCCAGCGCCGCGGGCCCCCACGACGTCTCCTGCCACCTCGAGCCCGCTGCGCACCGGGTTGAAAGTGGGAGGGCTGCTTGCCGTGGCCGCGGGCCTGTTGCTCCTGTGGAGGCATCAGACGGCCATGCAGCCCATGGAAGAGCCTCCTCCCGTGCCCGTGGCGACCCTGGAGCCACCGCCCGAGCCGACGCCCACACCGGTCGCCGACGTGGCGCCACAGCCCTCGGCGCCCTTCAAGGAGGTCATGGACCTGCAGCAGCAGATCCAGGCGCTGATCGAGGAGAAGGACTACGACGTGGCGCTCGTGAAGGCCCAGCTTTGCATCAAGCTCGATCCCACCTTCCCGGAGTGTGAGCGGTACCTGGGTTTTCTCTACGCGGAGCTCGGCAACGCCACGCTGAGCGAGGAGCACTACAAGGCCTACGTGAAGCTCGCAGCCCAGGATGATCCCACCCGGGCACGCGCCATGGAGGAGCTCGGGAAGTCCGGCGACGCGGGTTGAGCGGTCAGCCTTTCCACTCGCTGACATCCCAAGCAGCCAGGCAGAAGAAAGGCAGCCTCGATTCTGCCATTCATGGAATCTGGGTTTAGAGTGTCTGCCCCATGGCACTCCAGGCGGGCGATGTCTTCGGGCGGTACGAGCTGGTCTCCTGGCTGGGCCGGGGCGGCATGGCGGAGACGTGGCGCGCCCAGCTGGTAGGCGACGCGGGCGTCACCAAGCCCGTGCTCATCAAGAAAGTGCTTCCCGAGTACGCCAACGACGAAGCCTTCATCTCCATGTTCATCAGCGAGGCGCGCATCTCCGCCACGCTGTCCCACGGCAACGTGGCCCAGGTCTTCGACTTCGGCCGCGTGGATGGGGAGTACTTCCTGGCCATGGAGTTCGTGGATGGCCAGCCGCTCCACCGCGTCCTCAAGCGCGCGTTGAAGAGCGACCTGGGTGCCCTGCCTGTTCCTGTCGCGGTCTTCATCGCGATGGAGATGTGCCGGGGGCTGCACTACGCGCACACGCGCATGGACAACAGCGGCCGGCCGCTGGGCATCGTCCACCGGGACATCTCCCCGGACAACGTGCTGCTGGGGTACGAAGGCCAGGTCAAGATCGTCGACTTCGGCATCGCCAAGGCCCAGCTCATCCGGGGCTTCAAGACGGCGCCCGGCGTGGTGAAGGGCAAGTACCTCTTCTTCTCTCCGGAGCAGGCGCGCGGAGAGGACGTGGACGCGCGCACGGATGTCTGGGCCACCGGCGTCGTGCTCTATGAATTGCTCTGCGGGAAGCTGCCCGTGGAGGGGCCGCCTCACGTGGTGATGATGCGCGTGGGGCGGGGAGAGATTCCCGCGCCGAGCGTGCTCCGGCCGGACCTGCCGAAGGAATTGAATGACATCGTGATGAAGGCGCTGACCCCGGACCGGGAGCAGCGCTTCGACTCCAGCCACGCGTTCGGGGATGCGCTGGCGGGGTTCCTGTATTCGAGCTTCCCGCGCTTCTCCGCCATGACCATCGCGCACCTGCTGCGGGTGCTCTTCCGGGGGGACCTGGCGCAGGAGGGCCGCGAGCTGTCCGTGCCGGGCTCCTTCCTGGAGGAACTGAAGTCCTGGCGCGTGCAGACCGTGCCGGAGGAGCCGGTAACACCGCTGCCCTCCGCCGAACGCCAGACCCGGCGCGTCCGGCCTGTGAACTCGCCGGTCACGGCGACAACGGCGCCGACGCGGCCTCTGTCCATCGTGGCGTCCTCTGGAACCTCACGCCCGCTGCTCTACGGGTTGAGCGCGGGAGGATTGCTGACCGTGGGGGCATGCGTATGGATCTTGTTGAATACGCACTCGCCCGAGACCTCCGTAGGGGCTCCACCGCCCACGCCCATTCAGCAACCGTTTGCCGTGACGGGAGTGAGTCCCACCCAGCCCGACAAGAAAGAGTCCCAGACAAACGCTCCCGTGACTCCCCCGGTTGCTGGTGCCGACAACATGGGCACCATCTCGATAGCGGAAGTCTCCACCGTCCACGAGATGACGCTCTACATCCGCGACGCCATCACAGAAGACAAACTAGACGAAGCACTCGCCACGGCGAATCGCTGCATCAAGATGTTTCCCAACAACCCACGCTGCCGGACTGCGCTTGACCTCGTTCAGTCAAAATACGGCGACACGCAGCCGCCAGCCGACACAGCCACAACAAGGCCGCCCTCTCGCACTGGCGCCAGCTCAAAAGGCTCTACCTTTCTTCCGGCGGACATCAACGAAGTCCGCTCCATCGTCGACAGACTCAACAAAGAAGGCCGGATACATGAGGCCCTGGCGGTAGCCCAGGCTTGCGCGGACAGGGACCCGAAGGTCCCTGAATGCCATCTCATGCTTGGCGTGCTTTATGCCAAGCTCAATGACCGTGAGCGGAGCGACAAGGCTTACGAACGGTTCTTGACGCTCGCCCCTCCTGACCACCGCCTCCGGGCACGTGTCGTCGACATCCTGAGCCGCTCCTCCCAGTAGAAAGCCGATCCCACAGAACTGTTTCGCATCCTGAGGACATCTGGCTTTAGGATGCCCGCCCCATGGCACTCCAGGCAGGCGACGTCTTCGGTCGGTACGAGCTGGTCTCCTGGCTGGGCCGGGGCGGCATGGCGGAGACGTGGCGCGCCCAGCTGGTGGGCGACGCGGGCGTCACCAAGCCCGTGCTCATCAAGAAAGTGCTTCCCGAGTACGCCAACGACGAAGCCTTCATCTCCATGTTCATCAGCGAGGCGCGCATCTCCGCCACGCTGTCCCACGGCAACGTGGCCCAGGTCTTCGACTTCGGCCGCGTGGATGGGGAGTACTTCCTGGCCATGGAGTTCGTGGATGGCCAGCCGCTCCACCGCGTCCTCAAGCGCGCGCTGAAGAGCGACCTGGGTGCCCTGCCCATCCCCATCGCCGTCTTCATCGCGATGGAGATGTGCCGGGGCCTGCACTACGCGCATACCCGCACGGACAACAGCGGCCGGCCGCTGGGCATCGTCCACCGGGACATCTCCCCGGACAACGTGCTGCTGGGCTACGAAGGTCAGGTCAAGATCGTCGACTTTGGCATCGCCAAGGCCCAGCTCATCCGGGGCTTCAAGACGGCGCCCGGCGTGGTGAAGGGCAAGTACCTCTTCTTCTCCCCGGAGCAGGCGCGCGGAGAGGACGTGGACGCACGCACGGACGTCTGGGCCACGGGCGTCGTGCTGTATGAGCTGCTCTGCGGGAAGCTGCCCGTGGAGGGGCCGCCTCACGTGGTGATGATGCGGGTCGGACGCGGCGAGTTCGCGGCCCCCAAGGTCCTGAGGCCGGACCTGCCGGACGCCTTGAATGAAATCCTGCTGCGAGCGCTCGCTCCGACCCGGGACATGCGCTTCGAGTCCAGTCATGAGTTCGGGGATGCGCTGGCGGGGTTCCTCTACTCGAACTTCCCGCGCTTCTCCGCGATGACCGTTGCCCACCTGCTGCGCTCCCTCTTCCAGGCGGAGTTGGTCCAGGGAGGCCGGAAGCTGGAAGTGCCGCACTCCTTCCTGGAGGAGATGAGCGCCTGGCGAGCTCCTCCGCCCACCAGGGCTCCTCGCACGCGGAGCTCCACGGAGCCAGGCAAGCCGCGCTCTTCGCGCATTGAAACCCGTCCCTCCGGCTCGGAAACACCCGCTCCCATCCAGGAGGCGCCACGTCAGCGTCTCTACCCGCTGGCCCTGGCGACACTTCTGGGGCTCGGCGCGTCCTGGTGGCTGCTGTCGAACGCGAATGCCCCGGAGGTCCAGCCCCGTCCCCTCTCCGCCAGGAACGTTCCGCAGCCTGTCAGGGAA
>NZ_RAWN01000265.1:0-10747 GCF_003668895.1 Corallococcus sp. AB045 | reverse complement strand
CCCACCACCCACTCCACACTGCGCTCCACCAACAGCCCCACCCCTACCTCCGGGCCTACTCCCAGCCCTCTCAGGTGATGAGCCAGTTGGTTCGCCCTCTCCTCCACCTCCCCGTAGCTCACCCCTCCCGCTTCCGTCCGCACCGCCTCCGCTTCCGGCCGCGCGTCCACCACCGACTCGAAGACTTCGTGTCCGCACTCACCCTTCGGGCCGTACGTCTTCCCCGTCCGGTTCCACTCCTCCACCACCCGCCGCCGCTCCTCCACGCCCATCCACTCCACGTCCCCAACCCGCTGCTCCGGCTTCTCCACCAGCGCCCGCACCACGCGCTCGAAGCCTTCCATCCACCGACGGACCGTCCGCTCCTCGTACAGGTCCGTGCTGTACTCCCACAGCCCCGTCAGGCCTTCCGCTCCCTCCGTGAAGGAGACGATGAGGTCCAGCTTCGCGGTGCCGGTCTCGAAATCGACGCCCCGCAGGCTCAGTCCCGGCAGCCGCAGCTCCGGCACTGGCGCGTTCTGGAGCAACAGCTTCACCTGGAAGAGCGGCGCATGCCCCAGGCTGCGTTCCGGGTTGATCGCCTCCACCAGCTTCTCGAAGGGCACGTGCTGGTGCGCGTAAGCGGAGAGCGTCGTCTCACGCACCCCGCCGAGCAGCTCTCGGAAGCTCGCTGCCCGCTCCACGCGGGTGCGGAGCACGAGCTGGTTGATGAAGAAGCCGATGAGCCCTTCCACCTCGCGGTGATCGCGGCCCGCGACGTCCGTGCCGATGACGATGTCCTCGCGGCCGGACAGGTGGGACAGCAAGGCGTTGAAGGCCGCCAGCAGCACCATGAACGGCGTGACGCCCTCGCTCCGGGCCAGCCGCCGGACTCCCTCCTGGAGCTCCAGGGGCATGCGCTGCACACGGTGCGTACCCCGGTGGCTCTGCACCGCCGGACGCGGATGATCCGCGGGCAGCTCCAGCAGCGCCGGTGCCCCGTCGAGCCGCGCCTTCCACCAGCCCAGCTCCGAAGCCAGGCGCTCCTCGTTCAGCCAGCCGCGCTGCCACGCGGCATAGTCCGCGTACTGCACCGCCAGCTCCGGCAGCGAAGGCTGCTCACCGGAGAGGTACGCCGGATAGAGCTCCCCGAGCTCCCGCAGTAGGATCCCCGTGGACCACGCGTCGGAGACGATGTGGTGCATCGTCAGCAGCAACACGTGCTCCGTCTCACCGAGCTTCAGCAGCACCGCGCGGACCAGGGGTCCCTGCGACAGGTCGAACGGCTTCCGGGCTTCTTCCTCCGCCAGGTGGAGCACTTCCGCGTGACGTTTGGATTCGTCCAGCGCCGTGAGTTCGCCCACGACCAGGGGAAGGTGTCCCTCGGCGTGGATCTCCTGCACGGGCGTCTGCCGCGACACGGGGAAGGTGGTGCGCAGCACTTCATGCCGGCGGAGGATCTCCGCGAAGCACCGCTCCAGCACTCCGACGTCGAGTGCGCCTGACAGCCGCACCGCCGCGGGAACATTGTAGAGCGGGCTGCCCGGCTCCAGCCGATCCAAGAACCACAAGCGCTGCTGCGAGAAGGACAGCGGCAGCTCGCCCTCACGGCTAACGGACGACACCGGCGGCATCGCCGACGCACCTTCGCTCCGTGCGCGGAGTCCCTCGACCCGGGCCGCGAGCAGCTCGACGGTGGGCGCATCGAAGATCTGCTGGAGCGGCAGCTCCACGCCGAACAGCTCACGGAGCCGTGAGACCACCTGGGTGCCAATGAGGGAGTGGCCGCCGAGGTCGAAGAAGTTGTCGGTCAGTCCGACACGCTCCACCTTCAGCAGCTCCGCCCACTGGTCCGCGATGAGCTGCTCCACTGGAGTGCGGGGAGCGGCGAAGACGTGCGCTCGCGGCGTGGACTCCGCCGTCAGCGCGGGCAGCTTCGAGCGGTCCACCTTCCCGCTGGACGTCAGCGGCAGGGTCTCCAGCGTGCCGTAGGCCGTGGGCACCATGTGCTCCGGCACCCGCTCGCGCAGCCATTCGCGCAGCGCCGCCGTCTCCACGTCGCCCACCACGTAGGCCCACAGCTTCGTGCCCGTGGCTTCCTTCTTCGCCACCACCGCCGCCTGCTTCACGCCAGGGTGCGTGCCCAGCACGCCTTCGACTTCCCCCACCTCCAGCCGCATGCCGCGCACCTTCACCTGCCCGTCGCGCCGGCCCACGTACTCCACTTCTCCGTCTTCGCCCCACCGCACCAAATCTCCCGTGCGGTACAGCCGGCTGCCGGCTTCACCGCTGAAGCCGTCCGGGATGAAGCGCTCCGCTGTGAGTGCGGGCTGGCCCAGGTAGCCACGTGCGAGGCCCGCGCCTCCCACGTACAGCTCCCCCACCACGCCCACTCCCACCGGCCGCTGCCCTTCGTCCAGCACGTACAGCCGCACGTTGCCCAGCGGCTTGCCCACCGTCACCCGCTCCGGTGTCAGCGACGTCGCCACGCTGGCGCATACCGTCACTTCCGTCGGGCCGTAGCCGTTGAGCATCCTCCGGCCTTCACTCCACTTGCGCACCAGCGCAGCGGGCACAGCCTCGCCCGCGGAGATGAGCGTGCGGATGCCTTCCAGGCCTCCGTCCTGCACCTGCCCCAGCACCGACGGCGTCAGCGTCACCACCGTCGCGCCTAGCGCCTTCACCGTGCCTTCCAGCGCGCCTCCCGGCATCAGCGCTTCTCGCGGTGCCAGGCAGAGGGACGCACCCGCTGCCAGCGTCGAGAAGACTTCCGCCACCGACGCGTCGAAGCCCGGTGAGGCGAACTGCAGCACCCGGTCCTCTGGCTTCACACCGTGCGCTTCGGCCACCGCGTGCGCCATGTTCGCAAGGCCACCGTGGCGCACCATCACGCCCTTCGGCTTGCCTGTACTTCCTGACGTGAAGAGCACGTACGCCAGCGACTCCGGCACCACCTTCTTCGCGGGCCGCGTCTTCGGCTGACGAGCGACTCGTGCACTGTCCTCGTCCAGCAGGACCAGCACGGCATTTCCGGTGGGCATCTCATCCGCGAGCGCCGAGTTCGTCAGCACCAGCGCAACACCGGACTCCTCCAGCAACTCACCCACTCGCAGCGCGGGCAGCGTCACATCCACCGGCACGAAGGCGCCTCCCGCCTTCAGCACCGCCACCATCCCCACCACCCACTCCACACTGCGCTCCACCAACAGCCCCACCCTCACCTCCGGGCCTACTCCCAGCCCTCTCAGGTGATGCGCCAGTTGGTTCGCCCTCTCCTCCACCTCCCCGTAGCTCACCCCTCTTGCTTCCGTCCGCACCGCCTCCGCTTGCGGCCGCGCGTCCGCCACCGACTCGAAGACTTCGTGCCCGCACTCACCCTTCGCGCCGTACGTCTTCCCCGTCCGGTTCCACTCCTCCACCACCCGCCGCCGCTCCTCCACGCCCATCCACTCCACGTCCCCCACCCGCTGCTCCGGCTTCTCCACCAGCGCTCGCACCACGCGCTCGAAACCGTCCATCCATCGCCGGACCGTCCGCTCCTCGTACAGGTCCGTGCTGTACTCCCACAGTCCCGTCAGCCCTTCCGCTCCCTCCGTGAGCTGAAGGCTCAGGTCGAGCTTCGCGAGCCCGCTCTCCATCACGATCGGGCGCAGCACGAGCCCGGGGATGTTGATCTCCGACAGCGGCGCGTTCTGGAAGTTGAACGACACCCGGTAGAACGGCGTCTGCCCGGCCTCGCGCCCCGGCTGGAGCGCCGCGACGATCTGCTCCAACGGGATGTCCTGCTGTGCGTAGGCCTCCACGCACGTCTTGCGGACGCGCCCGAGCAGCTCCCGCAACGTCGGGTCGCCCGACAGGTCCGTCCGCATCACCACCGTGTTGACGAAGAAGCCGATCAGCCCCTCCACCTCACGGCGGTTGCGCCCCGCGACGGGCGTTCCCACCGCCACGTCATGCTGTCCGGACTCGTGCGCGAGCACGACCTCCAGCGCCGCCAGCAGCACCATGAAGGGCGTCAGCCCCTCCTTGCGAGCCAGGGCCTTCAGCGCCTCCCACGGTCCCTGCTGCATCCGGAATGGGAGCGCCCCGCCCCGCACTCCGGACCCCGTCCGTGGATGGTCGGTCGGAAGCTCCAGCATCTCCAGACCGCCGAGCCGCTCCCGCCAGTACGCGAGCTGCTTCTCCAGCACCGCCTGCTGCGCGCTGCCCCGCTGCCAGACCGCCCAATCGGCGTACTGGATCTTCGCCGGCGGGAGCGCGGCCGGTCGCCCGTGGCTGAAGGCGTCGTAGAGCGCCAGCACTTCACGCACCAGCACGCCCATGGACCAGATGTCGAAGACGATGTGGTGCATCACCAGCACCAGCACATGGTCGTGCTCATCCAGCCGAACCCACGTCGCGCGCAGGAGCGGACCGCGCTCCAGGTCGAACGGGCGCAGCATCTCCGCCTTCGCCAATCGCAGCGATTCCGCGTCCCGCTGCTCGCCGGAAAGGGCCCGCAGGTCCACCGAGGACACTGGCAGTTCCAGCGCCGGGGCGATGCGCTGCACGGGCTGTCCGCGCTCCTGCGTGAACGTCGTGCGCAGCACTTCGTGGCGGTCGACCAGCGCCTGGAGGGCGCGCTGGAAGGCCTCCACGTTAAGGGGCCCGGTCGCGCGCAGGACGATGGGCAGGTTGTACAGCGCGAGCCCCGGCTGGAGCTGATCGATGAACCACAACCGCTGCTGCGCGAACGACAGCGGCGGAGGCGTGGACTTGTCGCGCAGGGGGATGGCGTCGGGCGCGGGCGCCCCTGCCGCTTCCTGCTTGAGCCGGCGCATCAGCTCCTCGCGCTTCTCCGGGGAGAGATTGCCGAACCGCTGGACCAACCCGCTCATGACGACTTCTCCATCTCCGCCAGCAGCGCTTCGAGCCGGCCCGCGTCCACCTGGGACGCCTGGGCCTCGAGGACCGCGTTCACCACTCCCAGCACCGTGGGCGTTTCAAACAGGCCCCGGATGGACACCTCCACCGCGAACAGCTCCCGCAGCCGCGACACCACCTGCATGCCCAGCAACGAATGGCCGCCCAGCTCGAAGAAGTTGTCGTGGATGCCCACCCGGTCCACGCCCAACAGCTCCTGCCACAGCTCCGCGATCTGCTGCTGGATGGCATCCTCCGGCGCCACGTACGGCGTCCCCAACGCGGGCCGCGCATGCGCCGACGCGGGACGGGCCCGCGGCGCTCCGCCGGTTCCTTCCACCGCCGACGCGGACTCCGAGGGCACGGTCCCCCGTACCCTGCGCGCAGACAGCTCTCCCGTGGAGACCAGGATGCGGCCCCCTTCGCCCAGACCCAGGATGCGCTGGAACGCGCGCGCGCCTTCCTCCAGCGTGAGGCCCAGCCGCCCGGCCTCCTCGGTCCAGCCGTCCCAGTCGACGGACAGCCACGGCGTGTCGCCCTGGCGCGACTGCTCCGCGGCGAAGGCATCCAGGAAGTGGTTGGCGGATGCATAGGCCGCGAAGCCCAGACCGCCCAGCACCGTGGCCAGCGACGACTGGAGCATCACGAAGTCCAACGGCTCTGCCTTCAGCGCGCGCGTCAACGCGAGGAGGCCGTGGACCTTGGCCTCGAACAACAGGCCGCAGCGCGACGGCACCACCTCCGAGACGAGCACGTTCGCCGGCGCTCCCACCACGCCCGCGGCGTGGATGACGCCGTGCAGGGCGCCGAAGCGCTCGCGGGCCAGGGCCACCATGCGCTGACAGTCCTCGTCGCGGGTCACGTCCGCCGACACGACCAGCACTTCCGCACCCTGCCGCTCCAGGTCCTCCAGCGCGCGCAGCTTGCGTGACGTGGCGTCCTCGGGGCCGTGCTCCGTCTGCCACGCGGCCCAGGCCTCGCGCGCCGGCAGCCCGGTGCGGCCCACCAGCACCATCCGCGCCCGAGCCTCTGTCGCCAGCCGCGACGCGAGCGCCAGGCCCATGCGGCCCAGCCCTCCGGTGATGAGATAGACGCCGCCCTCGCGCAGCAGCCCGCGCGTGGACACGTCCGGCAGGGACACGGGCGCGAAGTCCTCCACCCAGCGGTGACGGCCTCGCAGCGCCACCACCGCGTCGCGCGGATCCGATTCCAGCTCCGCCACCAGCGCGTCCAGCCACGGGCGCGCGCCGGCTCCGCCGTCCTTCGGCGGCACGGTGACGTCCACCGCGCGGCAACGCCAGCCGGGCCCCAGCTCCTGGGGCAGGACGCGGCACGGTCCCAGCGCCAGGGACTGCGCCGGATCCAGCGACTCCTCTCCGGTGACGTCGTGGGCACCGGAGGTCACGACCGTCAGCACCGTGACCGCACCGGGCCAACGGGCCTCCATCGCGCGCGCCAGGTACAGCGGCGGATAGAAGCCCCGGGCAATCGCCGCCTCCACGCGCGCCGCGCTCCCGGAGGCATGGTCCGCGAGCGCCCATCCATCCAGGAAGGCCACCCGTTCCGGCCGCGCGTCTCCCAGCGCCTCCAGCAGCCAGGTGTGGTGCTCCGGCCGCGTGCCATCCAGCGCGAAGCGTCCGGGTCCCAGCGGCAGGAAGTCGCTCCCGGGCACCACCTCCACCACGGAGGCACCGCTCCGCCGCAGCCGCTCCGCGACCGCCGTCCCCGGCCCGTCCACGAAGAGCAGCCAGCCGCCCTTCACGCGCGAGGCCTCCGGGCGCCGCGCCTGCTTCCAGGCCAGTGAGTAGAACCAGCCCGCGGACTCCGGCCGCTTGGTCACGCGGCCCCGCGCATCGTGCGTGTCCTTCGCGGGCCCGGCCTCCACCCAGTAGCGCTGTCGCTCGAAGGGATAGGTGGGCAGGGGCACGCGCCGCCGGGCTTCAGGGGCGTACAGCTTCGTCCCGTCCAACCGCACGCCGGACAGCCACAGCCGTCCCGCGGCGCCCAGCAGGGACTCCAGATCCGTGCGTGCCTCCTGGGCGTGACGCATGGACGCGATCACCACCGAAGGCGGCGGAGAGGCCCGCCGCGCCAGGGTCGCCAGCGTGTTGCCCGGCCCCACCTCCAGCAGCACGCGCGACGGCTCTTCGAGCAGCGTCCGCACGCCCTCCGCGAAGCGCACCGGACGGCGCAGGTGTTCCACCCAGTAGTCCGGGCTGCGCGCCTGCTCGGAGGTGATCCACGTGCCGGTGACGTTGGAGACCCACGGGAGCGTGGGCTCGGACCAGCGCACCGCGCGGAGGCGCTCGGCGAAGGCGCCGAGGATGGGCTCCATCATCGACGAGTGGAAGGCGTGCGAGGTGTGCAGCCGCCGGCACGCGACCCCGCGCTGCTCCAGGCGCGCGGCCAGGCGATCCACGGACTCCATCGGCCCCGAGACCACGCACAGCGACGGCGCGTTGACGGCCGCCAGCGACAGGTCCGGCCCCAGCAGCTCCTGGACCTCCGCCTCCGGGAGTGACACGGAGAGCATGGCCCCGGGGGGAAGCTGCTCGATGAGCGCGCCCCGCGCGGCGATGAGCGACAGCGCGTCCTCCAACTTCAGTACACCCGCGAGGCAGGCCGCGACGTATTCGCCCACGCTGTGTCCCAGCATCGCCCGAGGCTTCACGCCCCAGGCCATCCAGGTGCGGGCCAGCGCATAGGACACGACGAACAGCGCGGGCTGGGTGAGCGCCGTGCGGCGCAGCTGGCGGTCCGCCTCCACGTCCCCGTCCCGGGCCAGCAGGAGCTGGCGCAGGTCCAGCTTGAGCGTCGGCAAGAGCAGGTCGCAGCACGCGTCCAGGTGCTTGCGGAACACCGGGAGCTGTTCGTGGAGCCCGCGCGCCATGCCCGCGAACTGGGCGCCCTGCCCCGGGAACAGGAAGGCCGTCTGCCGCTCCACGGCGGTCTCATGCTGGGTGAGCAGCCGCGACTCGTCCCGTGACGTGAGGACCTGCCGCGCGTCCTCTCCGTCGCGGCAGACGATGGCGCGGCGGTGTTCGAAGCGGCGGCGGCCCAGCATCAGCGTGTACGCCACGTCCGCCAGCTCCAGGTCCGGGTGCTGGCCCAGATGGGACGCGAGCTGCTCGGTCGCCGCGTCCAGTGCGGCTTCGCTGCGCGCCGACAGCAGCAGCAGGTGCGAAGCGCGCGTGCTGGACGCAGTTTCGATGGAGGGCGCCTCCTCCAGGATGACGTGCGCGTTGGTGCCGCCGATGCCGAAGGAGCTGACGCCCGCGCGCCTCGGTGCGCCGCGCGACTCCCAGGGGCGCAGCGTGTTGTTGACGAAGAACGGACCTGCCGCGAAGTCGATGGCGGGGTTGGGGCGTTCGAAGTGCAGGCTGGGGGGAAGCTGCTGGTGGCGCAGCGCCATCACGACCTTGATCAACCCGGCGACGCCCGCGGCCGTGTCCAGGTGGCCGATGTTCGTCTTCAGCGAGCCCAGCGCGATGGTGCCCGGCGCGTTCGCCCGCGAGCGGAAGGCCTGGTTGAGGGCGGAGACCTCGATGGGGTCCCCCAGCGGCGTCGCCGTCCCGTGAGCCTCGACGTACTGGATGTCGCCGGGCTTCACTCCGGCCACGCCGAGCGCCTCGGAGATGACGGCGGCCTGGCCCTCCGCGCCCGGCGCCGTGTAGCCCGCGCGGCCCGCGCCGTCGTTGTTGACCGCGGAGCCCCGGATGACGGCGTGGATGGTGTCGCCCTGGGCCAGCGCGTCCGTCAGCCGCTTGAGCACGACGATGCCCGCGCCCGAGCCGCGCACGGTGCCCTGGGCCCGGGCGTCGAAGGCGCGGCAGTGGCCGTCCGGCGACAGGATGTCCCCTTCCTGGGCCAGATAGCCGGCGCGCTGAGGAAGCGACAGGGACACGCCGCCCGCGAGCGCCAGGCTGGACTCGCCGGACAGCAGGGACTGGCAGGCCAGGTGGACGGCCACGAGCGACGACGAGCACGCGGTCTGCACCGCGATACACGGCCCGCGAAGGCCCAGCTTGTGCGCCACGCGCGTGGGCAGGAAGTCCTTCTCGTTGCTGATGCCCACCTGGTACGTGCCGACCGTCCCGAGCAGCTCCCGCTGGGGGATCAGCTGCGAGTAGAGATACGCGGGCGCGCCCGTGCCGGCGAACAGCGCCACGGCCTTGGGCCAGGACTCGGCGTCGTAGCCCGCGTGCTCCAGCGCTTCCCAGGCGCACTCGAGGAAGAGCCGGTGCTGCGGGTCGAGGATCTCCGCCGCGCGCGGGCTCAGTCCGAAGAAGGCCGCGTCGAACCTGTCCACGCCCTCCAGCGGATAGGCCGCGCGGACATAGCCGGGCCTGGAGGAGAGCGCCGGATCCACGCCAGCGGTCTCCAGGTCGCGGTCGTCCAGCGCGACGAAGGACTCCACGCCGTCCCGCACGTTGTGCCAGAGCGCTTCCACGCTCGGCGCTCCCGGGAAGCGGCCGCTCATGCCGACGATGGCGATGGCTTCCTCGGAGACTTCGGCCTGATCACTCATCGGAATCCTCCTGCGTCGGCACTTCGACCTGCTGCCGGACCTTCCGGCGTTGACCGGCACGTGCCCGGCGTTCCGCGAACTCCTCCTCCACGGCGGCTTCGCTCGGAGCGTCCGCGGGTTCCGAGCGGTCCCGGACGCGCGCCACGAGTGCCGCGATGCTGGAGTACTGGAACAGCTCCGCGAGCGGCACCTCGACCTTCAGGAGCCCGCGCATGCGGCTGTGCAACTGCACCAGCGTCAGCGAGTTGCCGCCCAGGTCGAAGAACCGGTCCTCCAGGCCGACGCGCTCGACGCCGAGCACCTCCTGCCAGAGGGCCGTGAGGCTCCGCTCCAGCTCCGTCGTCGGCGGCACGAAGGCCTGCGTGCGCGTGGCCTCCGCCGTCAGCGCGGGCAGCTTCGAGCGGTCCACCTTCCCGCTGGACGTCAGCGGCAGGGCCTCCAACGTCCCGTAGGCCGTGGGCACCATGTGCTCCGGCACCCGCTCGCGCAGCCATTCACGCAGCGCCGCCGCCTCCACGTCGCCCACCACGTAGGCCCACAGCTTCGTGCCCGTGGCTTCCTTCTTCGCCACCACCGCCGCCTG
This sequence comes from Corallococcus sp. AB045, assembly GCF_003668895.1. NCBI lineage: Bacteria > Pseudomonadati > Myxococcota > Myxococcia > Myxococcales > Myxococcaceae > Corallococcus > Corallococcus sp. AB045. Next base: position 755 of record NZ_RAWN01000265.1, on the reverse strand, counting down.
CTTCACACCGGGGTGCGTGGCCAGCACGCCTTCGACTTCTCCCACCTCCAGCCGCATGCCGCGCACCTTCACCTGCCCGTCGCGCCGGCCCACGTACTCCACTTCCCCGTCTTCGCCCCACCGCACCAAATCTCCCGTGCGGTACAGCCGGCTGCCGGCCTCACCGCTGAAGCCGTCCGGGATGAAGCGCTCCGCCGTGAGTGCGGGCTGGCCCAGGTAGCCACGCGCGAGGCCCGCGCCTCCCACGTACAGCTCGCCTACCACGCCCACTCCCACCGGCCGCTGCCCTTCGTCCAGCACGTACAGCCGCACATTCCCCAGCGGCTTGCCCACCGTCACCCGCTCCGGTGTCAGCGACGTCGCCACGCTGGCGCACACCGTCACTTCCGTCGGGCCGTAGCCGTTGAGCATCCTCCGGCCTTCACTCCACTTGCGCACCAGCGCAGAGGGCACGGCCTCGCCCGCGGAGATGAGCGTGCGGATGCCTTCCAGGCCTCCGTCCTGCACCTGTCCCAGCACTGATGGCGTCAGCGTCACCACTGTCGCGCCAAGCTGCTTCACCGTGCCTTCCAGCGCGCCTCCCGGCATGAGGGCTTCTCTCGGCGCCAGGCAGAGGGACGCACCCGCCGCCAGCGTCGAGAAGACTTCCGCCACCGACGCGTCGAAGCCCGGTGAGGCGAACTGCAGCACCCGGTCCTCTGGCTTCACACCGTGCGCTTCGGCCACCGCGTGCGCCATGTTCGCAAGGCCACCGT